>JBDSBK010000203.1:0-6584 GCA_039921645.1 Dokdonella sp. | reverse complement strand
CGTCGTGGTGGCCGCCCGCGCCTGGTTGGTGGCTGCTCGCCGCGCTCGTGCTCATCGGCGGATATTTCGCGCTGCGCTGGTGGCTGCGTCGTCGCGACGAACAGCGCTGGCGCAAACGCGTGCAGGCCGAATTGGAGCACATCGCATCCGGCCATGTTGCGCAACCGGATCCGGCCCGCGTCGCGGTCGAGGTGTCACAGCTGCTGCGGCGCGTTTCGTTGATGATCGAGCCACACGCGGCGGCGCTGCGCGACGAGGCGTGGCTCGAATTCCTCGATGCACAATGGCCGGCCGCGCGCGCTGCCGATGTGCCGTTTCGCGGCGCACTCGGGCGCAGCCTCCTCGATGCGCCGTATCGTCGGGCCGGCGATGTGTCCGCGCCGACGTTCGATGCGCAGGCCCTGCTCGATCTTTCGCGCGAGTGGCTGCGCGCGGTATTGCCTGCAGCGCTGGCGCGACGCGCATCAGGCACACGGGGACGCGCGCATGTTTGAACTTGCATGGCCGTGGCTGTTCGCCCTGATACCGCTGCCCTTGCTCGCGGCGTTCCTGCTGCCGCGTGCGCGTGGCGTGATGACGACGGCACTGCATCTGCCACACCTCGGCGTTGCATTGCCACAGCAAGCCGACGTATCGCCGGTGCCGCGCCTGCGTCGCGTGTTCGCGGCGCTCGCCTGGTTGCTGCTGGTGTTCGCGGCGACGCGCCCGCAATGGCTGGGTGCGCCGGAAGACATACCGCGCTCCGGTCGCGATCTGCTGCTTGCCGTCGATACCTCGGGCAGCATGAGCATCGAGGACATGCAGCTCGGTGGCGCCGCCGCGCCGCGCTTTTCGGCGATCCAGGCAATCGCTTCGGACTTCATCCATCGCCGCGCCGGCGATCGCGTCGGCCTGATCCTGTTCGGCACGCGCGCGTACCTGCTGGTGCCGTTGACGTTCGACCTCAAGACCGTCGGCAAGCAGCTCATCGACGCGACGATCGGACTTGCCGGTCGCGAGACCGCGATCGGCGATGCCGTGGGCCTCGCGGTGAAACGCCTGCGCGAGCGTCCGCAGCCGCAACGCGTGCTCGTATTGCTGACCGACGGCGTCAACACCGCGGGCGAACTGGATCCGGCCAAGGCGATCGACCTCGCGGTTGCGAACCAGTTGCGGATCTACACGATTGGCATCGGTGCGGACGCGATGCGCGTCAACAGCATTTTCGGCAGCCGCGTCGTCAATCCCTCCGCCGACCTCGATGAAAAGATGCTCGGTGAAATGGCGAGCAAGACCGGCGGCCGCTATTTCCGTGCGCGCAACAGCGAAGAACTCGCCGACATCTACCGCACGATCGATCAGCTCGAACCGGCAGCGGACACGCAGCAAAGCCTGCGCCCTGTCGACGAACTCTACTGGTGGCCGCTGGCGGCCGCGCTCGCATTTGGCGCATTCGCGTTTGCCGTACCTGCGCTGCGCATGCGTGTCCTCAATCGCGGGGTGCCGGCATGAATCTGCATGCGATGAGCACATTCGCCGACTTCCATTTCCTGCGTCCTCTCGCGTTGCTGTTGCTGCTTGCGCTGCCGCTTTTCTGGCTCGCCTGGCGGCATGGCCGCAGCGATGCGGGCGCGTGGCGCGCGGCCGTCGACGCGCACTTGCTGCCGTATCTGATCGAACGTATCGACGGCGGTCCGGGGCGTGCCGGGCTCTGGCTTGCGGCTGCGCTGTGGATACTGGCTTGCTGCGCGCTCGCGGGACCGGCATGGGAACGCGAGCCGATGCCGCTGTATCGCAATCAGGCCGCGCGCGTGCTCGCGCTCGAGCTGGCGCCGACGATGCTGGCGCAGGACGACAAGCCGAGCCGGCTCGCGCGCGCACGTTTCAAGCTCGACGACATCCTGACGCGCAGTCGCGACTACCAGACGGCGTTGATCGGTTACGCCGGCGATGCGTTCGTTGCCGCGCCGCTGACCGACGATGTCGGCACCGTGCGCAACCTCATCGACGCGCTCGACCCGGGCACGATGCCGGTCGCCGGCAACGCGACCGAGCGCGCGATCGCAGCGGGCGTCGATCTCATCGAACAGGCAGGCCTGCATCGCGGCGAAATCGTCCTGCTCGCCGACGGTGCGAGCAACGGTGCGGCTGCCGCCGCACGCAAGGCGCAGGCACGCGGCATCAGCGTTTCCGTGCTCGGTGTCGGCAGCGCGGCCGGCGCGCCTGTGCCGCTCGCGCAAGGTGATTTCATGAAGGATGCGAATGGCGGCATCGCCGTGTCGCGACTCGACGAAGCGCGCTTGCGTGAAGTCGCCGAGGCGGGTGGCGGGCGCTACGCCCCACTCGCGCCGGATGCGCGGGATCTGGATGCCTTGCTCGGCAATCGCATCGATACCGATCGTGCCGACCAGAACGATGCGGGCGCGCCGGGCCAGACCGCGGAAAGCGCGCGCTGGCGCGATCGCGGTCCGTGGCTGTTGTTGTTGCTCGCGCCACTGGCGCTGTGCGGCTTCCGTCGCGGCTGGCTGGTCGTGTTCGCATTGGCGCTGTCTGCGCCGGCGCCGCGGGCAAGCGCCGCGTCGCTCAGGGATCTGTGGGAGCGACCGGACCAGCAGGCGGCGGATGCGCTTGCACGTGGCGACGCCAGGCAGGCGGCGGATGTCGCGCGCACGCCGGAGTGGCGTGGCGGCGCCTCGTACAAGGCCGGCGACTACGACACGGCAGCCGATGCGTACGCGAAGGTCGGCGACGCCGACGGTGCCTACAACAAGGGCAATGCACTGGCCAAGCTCGGTCGTTTCGAGGATGCGATCGCGGCCTACGATGCCGCGTTGAAACTCGCGCCCGGCATGGACGATGCGCAGGCCAATCGCAAGGCGGTCGAGGATTTTCTCAAGAAATCCAAACAGGATTCCGGCGCGCAGGACCAGAAAAAATCCGCTCAGCAGGATTCGAAGGAACAGCAGAAGAAGTCTGGCGAAGATTCGCAGCAGCAGGATGGCCAGGACAAGCCGAAGGACGAGCAAGGCGGTCCGAAGGATCAACAGCAGGGTCAGCAACCGGGCATGGAAGACAAGCAGCAGGATCAGTCCTCCGGCAACGGCGAACAGGATGCGAAAAGCCAGGCCGAGAAAGATGCGCAGGCAGCGCAGGACAAGCAGCGGTCGGGCTCCGGTGCCGACGCACACAATCAGCCGGAAGGTGCGCAGAAGCCGGACGAGCAGCAGCAACAGGCGCTGTCGAAGGAGATCGACAAGGCACTCGCGGAGCAGGCCAAGCCCGAGGACAAGCCGGCCGGCAAGGACGGCAAGGCGCAGACTGGCGTGATGCTGGAAGACGACACCACGCGCGAGAAGAAGCAGGCGCTCGATCATTGGTTGCAGCGCGTGCCGGACGATCCGGGTGGCCTGTTGCGACGCAAGTTCCAGCTCGAATACCAGCGTCGGCAGCAGCGCGGAGGCGAAGGACAATGAAACGGTCAGGTTCGAAGGTCGGTGTTTGCATCGTCGCATTCGCGCTCTTTGTCGCCGCGTTGGCGACGCATGCCGCCGCGCCGAGTGTGCGTGCATGGCTCGATCGCGACACGATGCAGATGGGCGAGTCGGTGACGCTGAACATCGAGAGCGGCGGCCCCAGCAGCGCGCAACCGGATTTCTCGGCGCTCAAGCAGGACTTCAATCTGCTCGGCACGCAGTCGAGCCAGCAGGTCAGCATCACCAACGGGGCAAGCGAATCGAAGACGCTGTGGGCGATCGGTCTCGAGCCGAAACGCGTCGGTCATCTCGTGATCGCGCCGATTTCCGTCGGCGGTGCGAACACCGCTCCGATCCAGCTCAACGTGCTGGCGCCGACTGCGACGGCGTCCAGCAAGGCGGGCGACGACGTGTTCCTCGAAGCCGCTGCCGAACCGCTGACACCGTACGTGCAGCAGGAAGTTCGCTACACCGTGAAGCTCTACTACGCGTTCGATCTTACCGACGGCAATCTCAGCGAGCCGCTGGCGGACGGCATCGGCGTGCAGCGTCTGGGTCAGGAGAAGCGCTACATCGCGACGCTCGGCAACCGCCGTTACAACGTCGTCGAGCGCCACTACGCGCTGACGCCCGAGCGCAGCGGCGGTATTGATCTGCCCGCGATCGCATTTCGCGGGACCGCGCTCGATGTCAACGATCCGAGCGGATTCTTCAACCGCGGTCGCGCTGTCGCGGCGCGTTCGGACGCGCTGCACCTGGACGTGAAGGCGAAGCCCGCGGCGTGGACCGAAGCCACCTGGTTGCCTGCGGCATCGCTCCTGCTGAAGGACGAAAGCGAGTTGCCGGCCGAAGTGCACGTCGGCGATCCGGTCACGCGTACGATTCGCGTGCAGGCGCAGGGTCTGGGTTTCGAGCAGGTGCCGGAACTGAACCTGCCCGGTGTCGAGGGCGCCGAGATCTACCCCGACAAGGCCGACACGCGTACGCGCGACGACGGCGAATGGCGCTACGGCGAACGTGTGCGCAAGTTCGCGTTCGTACCGAATCGTGCCGGCACGCTGACGATTCCCGGTATGAAAATGCGCTGGTGGGACACGCTGCACGACAAGGCCGAGATCGCGGAATTGCCGCCGCGCACGATCAACGTATTGCCCGCTGTCGGTGGCGCAGTCGCGTCGCTGCCCGCAAGTGGAGCGACAACCACAGCGGCTGCCGGCGCAGGTGCCAATCGCGTGGACGCCGCCGTTGTGGAGGCGACGCCGGATGCGAAGGCATGGCGGCATTCGATGCATGTGTGGCGTGGGCTTGCGATCCTCGGCTTCGCGCTTTGGCTGATCACGCTGGGGCTGTGGTGGCGTTCGCGCCAGCGCGCGCCAGGTGCATCACGGGCGGCAGCGATCTCTGCTGAACCGTCCGCACAACGCACGGTGTTCCTGCGCGCTTGTGCACTTGGCGAATTCGCCGGTGCCGAACGCGCGCTGATCGCATGGGCGCGCAGTGAGCGTGCCGACGTGCGCAATCTCGGTGAACTCGCGACGCGTCTTGCCGACACCGCGCAGCGCGACGCACTCGCCGATCTGCAGCGCACGCGCTATGCGGGCGCGCCGTCGCAGGGCCTTGCGACGCGTCTGCAGCAGGCATTCCAGCGCGGCCTCGCCTGGCGCGAAGACAAAACCACACGCAGTGCCGCATCGGCGTTGCCAGCGCTGTATCCCGAGCGCGACTGACCGGCGCGCATCGCGATGCGCGCACTCCATCGTCTCGTCTGCGCAATCGCCTGTGTCGCTGCAGGTGAAGTCGCCGCGAGTGGGCTGCCATGGGAAATCTGGGAAGCGCCGGAGCGCCTCGCCACGCTCGATGCGGGCGACAGCGTACTCGAGCAATCGAGTCACTGCCTCGATGGCTGCCGTTACGATCGCAGCAATGCGGGTACGGAAAGCGGCAACGCGTTTCCCGAACGCTGGCTGTATCGCGATGGCACCGAGGTTGTCGTGTTCGATGAGCGCGGGCCAGGCGCCGTCACGCGGCTCTGGCTGACCACGGGTTTCGGTACGTCGACCTGCATCGACCCTGCGGTGCGCGTGCGCTTCTACATCGATGGCGCACTCGCGCCCACGCTCGACGTCGCTCTCGCTGCGTTGTTCGATGACACCACGCCGCCGTTCACGGCGCCGCTGGTCGCAGCGCGTGCGCAATCGAGCGGCGGCTATGTCAGCTATGTGCCGGTTGCTTACGCGCAGTCGCTGCGCATCGCTCTTCTCAATGCGGAAAACGGCGGCGTGAATCCGTGCCAGCCCGGAGGTGCCGATCCGAGCCAGCGCCTGCTCTGGTTCCAGGTCCAGTACCACCGCATCTTGCCGGGCACGCCGGTGACGAGTTTCAGCGCGGCTCACGACGAACCCGGCTGGCGCGCGTTCCTCGCGCACGCCGGCGACGATCCGTGGAATGCGATGCTCGCACCGCAAAATGCGAATTCGATGCTCGCGCCCGGCGCCACGCTGATGCTCGCGACACGCTCGGGTTCCGGATGGCTGCGCGGCATCCGCCTGCAGCTGCCGCGCAGCGCGTATGCACAGGTCACGCTGCGCCTGCGCTTCGACGGCGCGACGACCGTCGATGTCCCGCTTGCCGATTTCTTCGCGACCGCGACGAGCGCAACGGTTTCCGCGCGTGGCGTGCTTGTCGGCGAAGACGCGAGCGGTTGGCTGTACTCGTGGCTGCCGATGCCGTTCACGCAGGATGCCGAAGTCAGCCTGGTCGCAGACGCAGTCCTGCCCGCATCGATCGCGGTGGCGAGTGCGTTGAGTTTCGACAACGCCGCGGTGCCCGCCGGCGCAGGCCCGCTGACGACGACCTTGACGGACAACTGTGTCGCCGGCGGCGTATTTCCGCTGTATGCACACGGCGGTGCCGGCAAGATCGTCGGTATCAGCGCACGCTATGACGCGAATGGTTCCGGCACGCGTGCCTATCTGGAAGGCGACGAGCGCGCGACCATCGACGGCGCGATCGCGCCCGCGTGGTATGGCACCGGCGTCGAGGATTTCTACAACGGTGGTTTCTATTTCGACCAGGGCGCGTATGCGCGATCGTTGTCGGGCGCAACCGAAGTGGATGCGGATGGTCACGGCG
>JBDSBK010000202.1:0-6420 GCA_039921645.1 Dokdonella sp. | reverse complement strand
CGCTGAACGTCGATCCGTTCGACGAGACGGCACTGCGCGAAGGCCTCGAGCGTGTGCTCCAGGATACCGCGTGGCGCGATCAATCCAGCGCGCGTGGCATTGCGCGCGCAGACGCGTTCAGCTGGACCCGCTGCGTCGATCAGACCGTCTCCGTTTATCGCGAGGTACTCGCACGTGCGTAGACGACAGGCAGCGAAACACGCACGCGTTGAATTGCGCGCGCAAACCGCTATAGGCTGCGATTCATTCCGCCGGAGCACGCAATGACGGATCATTCCATCGGTTGTACATCGCGTTTCGCCACCGCACTCGCGGGCCTGCTCGTCGCGGGCCTGCTGCAGGCGCAAGCGTTGCAACCTCAACCGCAACCGCCAGCAGCGAGCGACGCTGCAGGTGCGGTGCCGGTGCCTGTCTCTGCCGCGGCGGAAGGCATCTACGCAGCGACGCGGCCGAGTCTGTTGCAGATCCGCACGCTGGTGGAAGCCGCCGGACGTCAGTCCTCGATCGGTTCCGGTTTCCTCGTCAGCGCGGATGGTCTCGCGATCACCAACTATCACGTCGTCTCGCAGTACGCATTGGAGCCGAAGACCTATCGCCTCGAATTCGCACGGCCAGATGGCACGCAGGGTGCGCTGACCTTGCTCGCGATCGATATCGCGAACGACGTTGCCGTGGTCAAGCTCGAGGGCTCGGATCTGCCGCATCTCCAATTCGACCCGGCCGCGGTCGCAGGCGACTTGCCGCGCGGCGAGCGCGTGTACGCGATGGGCAATCCGCTCGATCTCGGTTTCACCATCGTTGAAGGGACCTACAACGGCCTGGTCGAACGCAGCTACAACGAGCGCGTGCATTTTACCGGTGCGATCAATCCAGGCATGAGTGGCGGCCCGGCGGTGACCAGCGGCGACAAGGTCGTCGGCATCAATGTCGCCAAACGTCTCGACGGCGAACTCGTCAGTTTCCTCGTCCCGGCGCGCCATGCGGCAGCGCTGCTCGCGCGCGCGCGCAAGGATGCGCCGCTCGACCTCGCGCAGGCGCGCGACGAGATCGACCGACAGTTGCTCGCGTGGCAGGCCGGGTTCTACCAGGCGCTCGACGAAAAAGGTTTTCGTGCAACGAAATTCGGACCGTACCAGGCGCCCGAAAGCGCGTCGTCGTGGTTCAACTGCTGGGCGCGCACGAACGCGGAGCAGACGCCGAAGCCGCGCGCGCAAATGGACAGTTCCAGCTGCAATTCGCAAAGCTCGCTGTTCATCGCCGAGGACATCGACAGTGGGCGCGCCGAGCTCACGCACGCCTATGTGCGCAGTACCGATCTCAACGCGTTCCAGTTCGCGGCATTCCTGTCGCAGTACTACGGGTCGCCGACGATGGCGCGCTCCTGGTCGCGCAAACGCCAGACCGAGCCCGTCTGTCACGAGGATTTCGTTGCGCCGATGGATGCGGCCACTGCGCCGGTGCTGCGCGCCGTCTGGTGTGCACGCGCCTACCGCGATTTCGCCGGTCTGTACGACATCGCGGTGACGACGGTCACGCAGGATCGCGACAAGGAGGCACTGGTGTCGCGACTCGCGATGCAGGGGGTCAGCTACGACAACGCACTCGCACTCGCAAAGCGATTCATGGGAGCGGTCGCATGGACGAAGTAATGTGGGTCGAAGTACTGTCGCGCCAGCATGATGTGACCCTGCGTCAGCGCTTCGCGAACCACGATCTCATCACCATCGGGCGCGCCTACGACAACGACATCGTTCTCGACGATGCGCATGTCGCCGCGCATCACCTGCGGCTGACGCGCGACGCGGACGGTCGCTGGACCGCGGAAGACCTCGGCAGCATCAACGGCCTCTACCTCGACGGCGATCGCAAGCGGCGTGAACACGTCGTGCTCGACGGCAGCACCACGCTGCATGTCGGCAACACGTTTTTGCGTTTGCGCACGGCTACCCATGACGTGCCGGCGGAACTGCCGCTGGTACGCAGCTTCCCGCGCTGGCCGATCGCGCTGATCTGCATCGCACTGGTGTTCGCACTTGCGCTGCTCGACTTGTGGCGTGCCGAGACCGCCGAGCCGAAACTGATCCGCTATCTGACGCCGGTGCTTGTGCTGGCAGCGGTCATCGCGGTATGGACCTTCGTGTGGAGCGTGCTGTCGCGCATCCTCAGCGGTCACGCGCGCTTCGGAACGCATCTGCTGATCATCGGCGCAGGCCTGCTGCTGTACACCGCGTACGACGAGTTCAGTGAGCTTGGCTCGTTCGCGCTGTCGTGGACTGCGCTTTCGCGCTACGTTTTCGTCGGTGCATGGCTCGCGTTCGCCGCCGTCTGCTTCGCGCACCTGCGCGCCCTCGGGGCATCGCATCTGGCGATCAAGGCCGTGGCGGCACTCGCGCTCGCGGCACTCGGCATCACCGTGCAAAGCCTGAAGCTTTCCGAGTGGCGTGCGAACTACGGTCAGGCGTCGACCTTGCAACGCCTCGAACCGCCATCGATCCGTATTGCGGGCGCTCAGTCGCAAGCCGCGTTCTTCACCAACATTGCCGATCTCAAGGGCGCGCTGGACAAGGCGCGCAGTGAGGAGCCCAGCGGCGACGCGGCTGCGGACGGCAGCGAAGACTGATCAGTGGGCGGGTTTTTCCGGCGCGCTGGCGGCCGCCGATTTGGGCGCCTCGACCGGGCGCACTGCATCGAAACCCATAACCGTGATCGTGTCCGGATGCAGCACTGGCGCTCTGGGCGTCGGCGCGAAGAGCTCGCGCCACCACTGTGCGATCGCCGACGGGTTCGCTCCCGCCGGAGGCACGGTGCCGAAGTCGATGCCGCCGACCGCATCGCGCCCCGTTGTCGGTGAAGCGGCGTAGATCCTCATCTGCTTGATCTTGTCACCGGTTGTCGACGGGAGCGGAAGACGGAACCGCACATCGCTTGCGTGATAGTCCGCCGACGCCAGCTTCGCGCCCTTTGCATCGAGCCAGTCGACGCTGACATTGCCCTCGAAGTGCGGCAAACCGAGATCGACGAGTACGCCCGGACTCCAGCGTGAGCCATCCAGCGCGATCCTTGCTGCGTCGCGCGGGCGCTCGAGGACGACGGCCGGATCGCCGAGAAGGTTGTACATTTCGACCAGGGTACGATCGTTCGACGATTTCTTCGCGCGCACGATCGCCTCGCCGATGGTGGCGCCGGGCTCGAGCAGTTCGTGCACGACGGCCTTGCTGTACGCAGGCGAGGGCGAATTGCGCCACGATGCGGCGAACACGGCGATTGCGCCCTTGCCCGGCTCGCGCAGAAAGCGTTCGCCGATCGAGTCCTCGGTCGGATTGTCGAACGGCGCCGAGTAGCAGGTCATCGACAGCACCATCGGCAGGCGTGCGTTGGCCTTCAATTTGGACACGTCGTCGAGGGTGAACAGATCGGCGTTCTTGTGCAGGTCGGGCGGTCCGGTGCGCCAGATGTAACGACCGCCGTGGCCGATGAAGTGGACCAGCAGCCGACCTTCATCGATGCCTTCATGGATCGCTGTCTGATGGGCGGCGTTGGCCGACTCGAGTGGACTCGCATACACCTTGTCGGCGAGGAATCCGTCCTTGCCGAGCGCGCTCGCTATTTCGTCCGAGGCCTGCTTGAACGAATCGATTTCGTCGGTGATGAACATCACGTCGCGTCGCCATGCGCCCAGTTGCGGCGTCGACACGTAGGCAATGGTCTTGTCGACGATCGCCTTCACCTCGGCTGGCTGGACGACCGGGAAACGCCCGACGGCGACCACCGGATGCCAGTCGTCACCCATTGCGCCATACCAGTTGTCGCTGGCGGACTGGCCCTCCGGCGACGGGTATTGCCAGGTGGGGATCAGGTTGCGATCGGCGAGCTTGCCCGGCTTTTCCTTGTACTGAGAGCCGGGCACCGCACCGAAATGACCGGGAAACAACAGCTCCTGGTCGGTCCATTTCGCGTAGTTCAAATCGTTGTAGGTGTCGTGGCGGATGTCGAAACTCGCATCGCCGACGAGCAGCAGGAAACGCGGCTTGCGCGTCCATTGGCGCTGCGCCGTCTCGACCAGGTTGCGAATCGCCTGCGGATGCGTGATGCCGTGGTTGAACTGGTCGTAGACCGCGTTGACATCGAGCACCGCCACTTTCAACCCGCGCCGCTCGTGGAACGCAGCGAGCGGACGGATCGCATCGATCAATGTCGGATGCGCGACAATCAGGTAGTCGTATCCGTTCGTCGCATCGCGCCAATCGCGATCGGCCACGGCGCGCAGCGCAACTGGCCGCGCGAATTTGCCGTCCATGGCCGGGAACAGCTCGATACCCGCCGCGGCCGGTGCAAACAGGTAACGTCCCGCGCCGAGCGGCTGCCCCGTTCGACGCACGCCGTCGTTGCCGTAGAGCACCGGCACGCCTTCACCGCGATAGGCCAGTTGCGGCGCCTGCGAAGCGCCGTCACGCGCAGAGAAGGGTTGCGCACCCGCGTCGAGGTCGCCGTCGATCGGGTAGCGCGATTCCATCCAGTTGAACATCACGACGTCCACCGCGGCCATCGAGGGCATCCACGGCAGCGGACGCTTGGGCACGTGCAGCGTGAGCACGTTGTCGCGTGCCTTGAGCGAGGTGATCGCAATCTCCAGCTCACGACGCATTTCGTCGCGACCGTTCCAGGAAATCGGTGCCAGCGCATGACCATTGACAGCGACTTCGACGAAATGATCGTCCGGCCGGCGATCCTTTTCCTTGAGCGGGGGGATGATGTCGGACAGGCCACGAAACGCGAGGCTCAATTTCATGCTCGCCGCATGCGCGTCGAGATCGGGCAAGTCGAAGTGCGCCTCGAACGGGTGCGGATCGACCTGGGTCAGCTTCGCCCACTGCCACACATCCGGCTCCTCGCCCGGCTTCTGCTGCGTCTGGTCGAGCCGGATCATGAGATTTTCCTGCTCGACATGCAGGACCCGCTGCAGCGCTGCGCGGCCGCGCTCGGTCGCCTCGGCATCGCGCATGCGCGCGTGCGCACCGGGCGCGCTGCCGAGCAGGTAGACATTGTTCACGCTGAATGCGTCGTACCAGCTTTCCGGGCCATGCAGGGGCTGGCCGATCCACTCGATATGGTCGCCGTCGGCGAAGCGCTCGCCGCGCGTCACGACGCGAATCGGCACGTCCTTGCCGCCTTGGGTAAGGAGCAGGTCCGCTGCAGCGCAGTCGGCGAGCGCCGGTTGCGCTGCAGCGATCGCCGCGTGATCGAGGGCATAGACGCCCGCGTGCTCCAATTCGATGTGCAGCTGACCACTGCAGGCGAGCAGCGGCAACGGGACGGCGAAACAGAACAGCGTGAACGCGCGAACGAACAAGGTCAGGGGCATGGCAAAGGCAGGTGCGTGGCAACGCGCAACGCGCGGCGGCCGAAAGGGAGCCGGCGAGGCTACCGGCCCGCAGCTGCCACCGCAACCGCATGCGGCCCGTAATACCGTCGGAGCAGCGCAGCCACGGCCGGTGCGGCACGCTGCAGCGTCGCAGGGTCGGAAAAATGCAGCTCGCTCGTCACGGCGAAGAATTCGTCCGCACTTTCGGCCGCGTACGGATCGATCAGGCTGTCGCGGCCGCGTTCGAGCGTGCGCACCAGCGCGTCGTACGCCGCCTGCATCGTCGCGATCCATTCGCGCCGCGCGAGCGTCGGCGGCAGCAGCGGCATGCCATTCATGGCGCCGTCGCGCATGTCGAGCTTGTGCGCAATTTCATGCACGACGACATTGAAGCCATCGAAGGGATGGGCAAGGTCGGTGGCGACATCCGCCCACGACAGGATCAGCGGGCCGCGTTCCCACGCCTCGCCGATAAGCTCCTCTTCACCCGTGGTCACGACGCCGCTGTGTTCGTCGTGGTGCTCGCGCTTCACGCGGAATTCGCCGGGATAGACGATCACGTCGCGCCAGCCGACGAGTCCGTCGAAACCCAGGTGGAGGACAGGCAGGCACGCCAGCGCCGCCATGGCGAGGCATTGTCCGTCGTCGAGCACGTGGCCGCCCGCGGCATTGAACGTCTTGGCGGCGAGAAATCGCTCGGCGAGTACGCGCAAGCCGCTGCGTTCGATGGCCGACAGGCCATCGAACAAGGCGGAGCACGCGAGCAGCGCGTCCCATTCGGCATCGCCAATGCGCGGGCGTGCCGACAGCTGCGTGCGCAGGCGCTCGAGCCAGTTGGACATCTGCGTTATGCGATGCGAGGCGCTGTCAGCGCGTCAAAAGAGATCGATTGCATTCGTGCCGCTGGGCCGGAGACGAAACCGCGCCTCACTTGATTGCGCCGGGGACCAGTGCCTGCCAGCGATAGTTCGTGCGCTTGGGTGCCATCGTTGCAGGCGCAGTCGGATCGCCGGGCGCGACCGAGGTTTTCGCGGGCAGGGAATCCGCCGCTGCGGGCG
>JBDSBK010000201.1:0-2860 GCA_039921645.1 Dokdonella sp. | reverse complement strand
ACTGCAGCCGGACTCGCGCACGAGGTCGGCGAAAGGTCCAGCGTGTAGTTCAACGTGCTGCCGACATCGCCGCTGTTGGTGATGCCGAACAGGTCGGTCGCGCTGGCGCCGTGATCGACGACAACATCGACGGTGCCGGGCGCGACGGTCGCCGCAGGATTGGTCGGCGTCGAATTGACCCATGGCCCGAACGCAATCAGCGTTGGACCGGTCGACTTGCACTCCATCGAATCCTGCGCGATGCAATTGGCACCAGTGCAACCGGGTGGCCAGTTGTTCGAGGTGCTGTCGCGCACGGACGTGTGGTAGTAAAGCGCGATATTGGTATTGAGCAGGCTTTCGTTGTTGACCAGCGCGCTCGTATTCATCGTGCATGAACTCAGCGGATTGTCGGTACGATCCGCGTATTCGTTGGCATGCTGCTGCGTCGCCATCACGTCGACCGTGTGGAAGTTGCGGCCGGACTGGTTGGTCGGCACCAGATAGTCGTTGTTGCCAGGCACCAGCTTGTATCCGTTGCCGCTGATCGGGTTGCGCACTTCCCACGTCTTCGGTCCGCCGCCGGCACCGCCGGTCGCATTGCGCAGGTCGCTGAATTCCGTCGCCTGATCCACACCGTTCGTGCTGACCGTGTTATTGCCGGCGTCGATATCGAATTCCATGCGCCAGTAATTGTGGTGCCAATGAGTGACGCTGTTGTAGGTGCCGTTGTTGTTGCCGAAGCCGAACGCGGGCTGGATTGTGCCGTTGTTGTAGAAGGTCCAGCGCGACGAATACATATACCAGGACGCGCGATACTGCGTCGTCAACGTCACGTGGTCGCCGCCGTCCTCGATCGCGACGCCGGAAAAACACGTCGCCGTGGCATTCGGATAGCCCGTGAGCTGGTAAGCGCAGATGCCGTACGACGCGGTCGGACTCTTCGAGCGATCGCACGATGTGGTCGCCTTGAGCGGATCGACGGAAAGCCCGAGCTTGTTCTGCACCGCATGATCGGCGAGCACCGGCGTGGTGTCGTTCTTCCAGTCGCGGTAGCAGTTGCCGCCTGCACCGTCCTTGTATTCGGCGAACAGCATCGGCGCATGCGCGCGCGTGAACACGAGGTGGCCCTTGAAGTAGACCTTGCGCAGTTCCATGCCGGAACCGTCCGCGCCGACGCTCTGGTCGGGCGGCAGCCAGCACATTTCCCAGATCGGATTGATCGCGGGCCAGCTGAGCTTGGTTTCCGGGCTCGTGCAGGTTGGCGAATCGGCGTGCGCGAGCGCGCTGAATCCTCCGAGCGACAACAGCAACAACAGAACGAATGCCTTGCAACTACGCATGTGCTACTCCCCGGCAGATGACTTCATGGCCGAGCCGTCATAAAACGGGTAGACGACCCGGTCCGATTGCAGATCGATCATCGCGTGTCCCACCGCAGTGAGCCCCTTGTCCTTCGCGATGATCGCGTGAATACAGCGCGATCCCTTGTCGCAGTAACGATCCCCGGTCACGCGCCAGAGAAATCCTTCGGCCCAGATCACCACATCGGGACCATTCGCAATCGATTTCAACGCGGGCTGGCCACGCACC
Organism: Dokdonella sp.; assembly: GCA_039921645.1. Classification (GTDB taxonomy): domain Bacteria; phylum Pseudomonadota; class Gammaproteobacteria; order Xanthomonadales; family Rhodanobacteraceae; genus Dokdonella_A. The sequence goes on along the minus strand of JBDSBK010000201.1, from coordinate 1,288 downwards.
AGCGCACGTACGCGTTCGGCTTCGATCGCATTCAGCGCCATTTCGCCGTTGACCAGATCTTCGCTCTGCAGGAGCTTGCCCGCCGTGTCGAAGGTCTTGCGCACGCCGACGGCGCGGTCGTAGTCCCAGCCGTATTCGACTTCCAGCCTGATTTCCTTGCCATCACGCATGACGAAATCGCCAACGCGGCGTTCGACCACATAGCCATGCATGCGGCCGGCGTCCGGTACGTCGCTGGCGACGGGCGCATCCGGCGATACTCGCGTCCCGCTGCCCTGCGTAACACATGCGGAAAGCAGCAGCGATGCCGCGAGCCCGATGATGATGTGCTCGAATTTCAACGATTTCTCCTGCGGGATTTGCTCGCGCTTGCAGTTGCGACCGTGGCACTCGCGACCGTCTCCGGCGGCGACTTGCCGTAGCCTGCCTGCGTCGGATCGGTCGGCGCATTGTTCCAGAGCTGATACGCGAATTCGCCGCGCGAGCGCGATTGCGGCCCCACCGTGAACGGCCGGCCAGGACCGGCGCCGCACAGCGTGTTCTCTGCGGGCGTCGCCGTCGCCACCGCTTCATCGCGCAGGAACTCGATGTAGTCCTTGCTCGATGTCTGGTAGTGCAATGTTGCCGTTGCACTGAAAGGTGCGGTCGCGCCGGCGGGGAGAACGAAGTTGTAGTCGGCGCGATCCGTGTTGACGAGTACGCCGGAGCCCGGCGAGGTCTCCGCGTAGACGTGGCCTACCGGCGCGACTTCGTCACCCATGGGATCGTCCGCAGCCTTCGGCCTGAATCCGAGCGGCGGGATGCGGTTGTCTTTTGCGACGCAATCGTTGAGCACGAAATGGAAAAGCTTCTTGTTGCTTGCTTCCGTCCTGCAACTCGTGTTCGCGCCATCCCAGATGCCCTGCAGGATTTCGTACACGCGCGCCTGCGCATCCTCGGTCAAAGTCGCCGTGGCCAAATCGTAGGCGCCACTCTCCGCGATCAGCTGGCCGGTCGCATCGCGCACCTGCACGTTGATCCACATGCGTCGGCCTTCGGAATAGCCGCTAGGTAGCTTGTGCCCGGAAAGATTGGTGATCGCGACGCGCAATCCGAGCGAACCCGGCGTCGCGCCGAGTGGCGGCTGATAAGCGGTGACCGCCGTGGCGACGCTCGCGCTCCCCTGAAGGTTCGCGCGCGCCCAATCGATGGTCTTGTCGAAATCCTCGGGACGTTGCAGGGCGACACCGTATTCGCCCTGGATGATCGCGGGAACCCAGGTGTTTGCACCGACGAATTGATGCACCGG
>JBDSBK010000200.1:0-6779 GCA_039921645.1 Dokdonella sp. | reverse complement strand
TTGAAGCTCGGGCAAGCGCGCGGTGCGGCGATCTGCGCGGTGATGAATCGTGGCGTCGGCGTCAGCGAGTACGCAGCGCGCGAGGTCAAGCAGGCCGTCGTCGGCACCGGCGCCGGCGACAAGACGCAGGTTCAGCATATGGTCGGCATCCTGCTCAACCTGTCGGGGCGCCTGCAGGCCGATGCGGCCGATGCGCTCGCGATTGCACTCGCGCATGCGCACACACGCGCAAGTGTCGAACGCGTTGGGATTCCGCGCAGCGCATGGAGGCGACGTCGATGATCGGCAGGCTCAAGGGCATCCTGATCGCGAAACAGCCGCCGTGGATCGTGGTCGATGTCGGCGGCGTCGGTTACGAGCTGGAAGCGCCGATGTCGACGTTTTATGACCTGCCCGAACTCGGCCGCGAGGTGAACCTGTGCACGCATTACACAGCCAGGGAGGACACCGTAGTGTTGTACGGATTCCTGCGCGAGTCCGAGCGCAGCCTGTTCCGCACGCTGCAGAAGGTCAGCGGGGTCGGCGCGAAAATTTCGCTCGCCGTGCTCTCGGGCGTCAGTGTGGACGACTTCGCGCGCTTGGTGCAGACCAGCGATATCACCGCGCTGACGCGGATTCCCGGCGTGGGAAAGAAGACGGCAGAGCGCATGATCGTCGAGCTGCGTGATCGTGTCGACGGACTCGCAGGCGGATTTCCCGCCGGCGCGAGTGGCGGCGTGCCGCAAGACCCGGTTGCGGAAGCGAGCGTTGCACTACAGACGCTTGGCTACAAGCCCGCAGAAATTGCGCGGCTCGTGCGCGAAGCGGCAGCGCCCGGCGACAGCGCCGAACACATCATCCGCAAGGCGTTGAAGGCGGCACTGCGTTGAAATTCATTCGAGGCAACAGGCAATGAACCAGAATACGGGCGCTGACGGCGAGATGGGCACGCGCGTGCGTACTCTCGTGCTGGGTGCGATCGGCGTCGTCTACGGCGATATCGGCACGAGCCCGCTGTACACGATCAAGCAGACGTTCGGCAAACACGGCGTCGTGCCGACCACGGCGAACGTGCTCGGCATCCTGTCGCTCGTGTTCTGGTCGCTGATCCTGGTGGTGTCGGTAAAGTACGCCGGTTTCATCATGCGTGCAGACAACAAGGGCGAAGGCGGCATCATGGCCCTGACCGCGCTCGCGCAACGCAGCGTGCGCAGCAGCCAGCGTGCGCGCTGGTGGATCGTGATGCTGGGCCTGTTCGGCGCGGCCCTGTTCTTTGGCGACGGCGTGATCACGCCGGCGATCTCGGTACTTGGCGCCGTCGAGGGTCTGGAAGTGCTGGCGCCCGGACTCGAACACTGGATCGTGCCGATCTCGGCGGTCATCATCGTGCTGCTGTTTTCGTTCCAGAACCACGGTACCGGCAAGGTCGGCGCCGTGTTTGCGCCGATCATGATCGTCTGGTTTTTGGTCCTCGCCGTGCTCGGCATCTGGCATATCGCCCAGGACCCGTCCGTGTTGCGCGCGCTGTCGCCGTACTACGCCATCGATTTCTTCATCCACGCGCGCTGGACCGCTTTTTTCGCGCTAGGCACGGTCATCCTCGCGATCACCGGCGCCGAGGCGCTGTACGCGGACATGGGCCATTTCGGCAAGAAACCGATCCGCTATTCGTGGTTCGCCTTCGTGCTGCCTGCACTGGTGCTCAACTATTTCGGCCAGGGAGCGCTGCTGATCGCCGATCCGAAGGCGGCGGAGAATCCGTTGTTCCTGATGGTGCCGCCGGTACTGCTGGTGCCTATGCTGATCCTCGCCGCCGCTGCCGCGGTGATCGCCTCGCAGGCCGTGATCTCGGGCGCGTTCTCGGTTACGCGCGAAGCGATCTCGCTCGGTTTTCTGCCGCGCATGCAGGTGCGACATACCTCGCGCGAGCAGATGGGACAGATTTACCTGCCGTGGATCAATCGCATGCTGCTGGTGTTGACGCTCGCGGTCGTGCTCGGCTTCAAGTCGTCCGACAATCTCGGTGCTGCCTATGGCATCGCCGTGGTCGGCACGATGACGATCGATTCGATCCTCGTCATGATCGTGTTCCGCCGCATGTGGCACTGGAGTCGCTTGAAGGTGGCGGCGGTCGGCACGTTGTTCCTGTTCGTCGATACCGCATTCCTGACTGCGAACGCGGACAAGATCGAGCATGGCGGCTGGCTTCCGCTCGTGCTCGGCTCGGCGATCTTCATCCTGATGGCGACCTGGCGACGCGGTCGCGAGCTGGTGATGCGCGAGATCAAGCAAGGCGGCCTCGCACTGGCGCCCTTCATCTCGTCCATCGTCGCGCATCCGCCGCTGCGCGTGCCGGGGACCGCCGTGTTCCTGACCGCGAACGAAGGCGGTGTGCCGCACGCGCTTCTGCACAACCTCAAGCACAACAAGGTGCTGCACGAACGCAATGTGATCCTGACGGTCGAGACCGTGGACACGCCGATCGCCGAAGCGGACGAGCGCACCAGCGTCGAATCGCTCGGCGACAATTTCTACAAGCTGACCCTTCGCTTCGGCTTCGTCGAGGATCCGGATGTGCCGTTGACGCTGACGACGATCCAGCAATGCGGACTGCCGTTCGACCTCATGGACACGACTTTTTTCCTCAGTCGCGAAAGCATCGTCGCGACCGATCGTCCCGGCATGGCGCTGTGGCGCGACAAGCTGTTCGCCTTCATGCAACGCAATGCGATCCCCGCCACTGCGTTCTTCCAGATCCCCGGCAATCGACTGATCGAACTCGGTACCCAGGTCGAGATCTGATTTCGCGCGGTCGAGCCGTGCTCTCCCGTTCGTCCGCGATCACGCTCGTTGTCGCCCGTTCATTTGCGGTATGGGTTCGAGCGCGTTTGTTCTCGGTGAAACCCGCATAATCGCGCCCGTTGTTCCCAATCCGGCTGCGCACCCCCACAGATGACCGACCGTCTCACTTCGGCCAGCGCGAATCGCGAAGACGACCTCGTCGAGGCGACCATCCGCCCGCAGCGCCTGTCCGAGTATCTGGGGCAGGAAGTCGTGCGCGAGCAGATGTCGATCTACATCGAGGCGGCACGGCGGCGCGGCGAGGCGCTCGATCATGTGCTCATCTTCGGGCCGCCAGGGCTCGGCAAGACCACGCTCTCGCACGTGATAGCGAACGAGCTCGGCGTGAACCTGCGTTCGACCTCTGGGCCGGTGCTGGAACGTCCCGGCGACCTCGCTGCGTTGCTGACCAACCTGCAGCCGCGCGACGTGTTGTTCGTCGACGAGATCCACCGCCTCTCGCCGATCGTCGAAGAAGTGTTGTATCCGGCGCTGGAAGATTTCCAGATCGACATCATGATCGGCGAGGGTCCTTCGGCGCGTTCGATCAAGCTCGATCTGCCGCCGTTCACCCTGATCGGCGCGACCACGCGCGCAGGGCTCTTGACGGCGCCGCTGCGCGACCGTTTCGGCATCGTGCAGCGACTGGAGTTCTACAGCACGCTCGAACTCACCGCGATCGTGCGCCGCGCAGCGAAGATCCTCGGCATCGCCTGCGACGCCGACGGCGCCATCGAAATAGCGCGCCGCGCGCGCGGCACGCCGCGTATCGCGAATCGCCTGTTGCGACGCGTGCGTGATTATGCCGAGGTCAAGGCCGGCGGCACGATCACCGCGGTGGTCGCAGCAGCTGCGTTGGCCATGTTGAAGGTCGACGCGGAAGGATTCGACGCGCTCGATCGCCGCCTGCTCGGCATGATCATCGAGAATTTCGATGGCGGTCCGGTCGGTGTCGATTCCCTTGCCGCGGCGCTTTCGGAAGAGCGCGGCACCATCGAGGACGTGGTCGAGCCGTTCCTGATCCAGCAAGGCTATCTCGTGCGCTCGGCGCGCGGGCGCATGGCCACGAACAAGGCGTTCGTGCACATGGGCTTCAAGCCGCCGAAGCGTCCCGTACTCGAGGATCTGTTCGAGGCGGGTTCGGAGTGATTCTTTCTTCGCGCGCCAGCCGGGCAGAGCTGCGATGAAAAATCATTCCGACGCCGTTTCTCCGGTCTTTGCATGGCCGGCACGCGTGTACTGGGAAGACACCGATGCCGGTGGAGTCGTCTATCATGCCCGCTACCTGCATTTTCTCGAACGCGCGCGCAGCGAGTGGCTTCGCGCAGCCGGCATCGGCCAGCAGCAACTGCGCGATGAATCCGGCATCGTGTTCGTCGTGCATCGCATGGAACTGTCGTTCAATGCGCCGGCGCGACTCGATGACCTGCTGAGCGCCACTGTCGTTCCCGGAGAGCGTCGCAGCGCGAGCTTCGTGGTGCATCAGGAACTTCGCCGTGAACCCGAATCCCGGGCGCTGGTCGAAGCACGTGTGCGCATCGCCTGCCTCGATGCCGCGCGTTTTCGCCCGTGTCCGATCCCGGACCACCTGCTTTTGTTGCAAGAGATTGCCAAGACATGAACTCAGAATTGAACGTGCTCGCCCTGATCCTCAACGCCAGTCTGCCGGTCAAGCTGGTGCTCGGGATCCTGATCGGTTTCTCGATCGCCTCGTGGTTCATCATCTTCCGCAAGAAGGCGTTGATCGATCGCGCCAATGCGAGCGCGGACGCATTCGAGGAGCGCTTCTGGTCCGGCGCCGATCTCGCCGGACTCTTCAAGGAAATCACCAGCGACGGCGAGCGCGTGACCGCGAGCGGTGCGATCTTCGAAGCGGGTTTTCGCGAATTCGCACGCCTGCGCCAGCGTCGTGGCGTCGATTCGCGCGCGCTGCTCGAAGGTGCGCAGCGCGCGATGCGCGTTGCATCGACGCGCGAAGTCGATCGCCTCGAACACAACCTCGAATTCCTCGCCAACGTCGGCTCGATCAGTCCGTATGTCGGCCTGTTCGGTACGGTGTGGGGCATCATGATCGCGTTCCAGGGCTTGGCCAACGTAAAGGAAGCGACCATCGCGATGGTCGCGCCCGGCATCTCCGAAGCGTTGATTGCGACGGCAATGGGTCTGTTCGCGGCGATCCCCGCGGTGTGGGCCTACAACCGCTATTCGACCCGACTCGAACGCATCAATATGCGTTACGACACCTTCGTCGAGGAGTTCTCCTCGATCCTCGCGCGCCAGGCGCATGTCGAGGACGGGGCTTGAACCCCGTCTCGCGCCGAATCGCGTTGGAGTATCCCGTATGCAGAATCTAGGACGAAGAAAGCGGCGCAAACTGAAGGCGGAGATCAACGTCGTGCCGTATATCGACGTGATGCTCGTGTTGCTGATCATCTTCATGGTGACCGCGCCGCTGCTCAACCTCGGCGTCGACATCCAGTTGCCGCAATCGGCCGCAAAGGCAATCCAGAACGACAAGGAACCGGCCGTCATCAGCGTCGATCAGGACGGCAAGTATTTCCTCACGCTCGGTGCCGCCAAGCGCGATCCGATCGAGGCGGATGCCTTGGTCAACAAAATTTCAGCTTTCATACGCGAGAATCCACAGGTTCCCGTGCTGGTTGCGGGCGACCAACGGGCCGATTACGGAAAGATCTATCAGGCTATGGTGCTGTTGCAGTCTGCTGGCGTGCCAAAGGTGGGCTTGATGAGCCAACCAACGCAGGCGGACGGAGCGCACTAGCCGGATGAGGAGCGCGATCCTGGTCGAGAGTTTCGGCGACAAGTTGCGTGCGTTCGGGTTTGCGCTCGGATTGCACCTGTTGGTGGTGCTGTCCTTGTTGATCGGCTTGTGGTGGACCCACGAGGCGCGCCCGGTGAGCATGCCGGGACCGGTGATCGAGGCGACGCTGATCGGACCGACAGCGGCTCCGAAGTCGCATGCGGGGGCGGCGAGGCCGAAGCCGGCACCGCCGAAGCCTGCGCCAGACCCCGCGAAGCCGGAACCTGCGAAACCCGAACCAGCGAAACCGGCAGAGGCGCAGAAACCGACACCCGCCGAAGTGCAAAAGCAGGACCGGATCGAACAGGAGCGCGTCGCCGCGCTCGCGCAGGAAAAAGCGGAACAGCTGCAGAAGGAACAGGAAGAAAAGCATCACCAGGATCAAGTGCTGCTCGATCAGGAGCAGAAAGAAAAGAAGATCAAGGAAGAGCAGCAGAAGCAACTCGCCGACATTCGCAAGCAACGCGAACTGGCAGAGAAGAAGCTCAAGCTGGAAAAGGAAAAGCTGGCGCAGCTGGAAGATCGCAACAGCCAGCAGAAGGCGGAGCAGACGCAGCCAGCGGCGGAACACGAGGCCGAACATGCGCAGACCGGTGCAGGTGGTCAGGATAACGATCTCAGTGGGCGGTACTCGGCGGCGATCCAGGCCGCGGTGACGCAAAACTGGAATCGCCCGGATAGCGCAGAAGCGGGTTTGAAGTGTGCGTTGAACATCACCCAGATTCCGGGTGGCGATGTCATCAGCGTGACGATCGGGTCACCCTGCAACGCGGATCAGGCGACGCGCAATTCGATCGAGCAAGCAGTCATGAAGGCAGCGCCGTTGCCATTCCAGGGTTACGAAAAAGTGTTCCAGCGCAGTATCAAACTCAATTTCAAGTACAACGGAGAGGGCGGATGACGATGTTCAAACGGTACATTAGCCGCGCCGTGCTGGTGTTGGCAGGCTTGCTGGCCGGCAACGCCGCGTTCGCGCAAGGTCTCGATATCGACATCATCAACGGCAGCGCTTCGGCGTTGCCGGTCGCGGTCGTGCCATTTGGTTTCGAAGGCGCCAGCGTGCCGCCGGATAGCAATCCCGGCGAAGTCGTGCGCGCCGATCTCGCGCGCTCTGGCCAGTTCCGCACGCTGCCGAAAA
>JBDSBK010000199.1:0-3942 GCA_039921645.1 Dokdonella sp. | reverse complement strand
TCCTGATCCTGTGCCAGCGGAATCACCGCTGCCTGAAACAGCCGGTCGCCTTGGCGCCAATACCCACTGAACGGTGCAGCGTCGCGCAGCGCGGGTGCGACCAGGGCATCTTCGGCGAGCGATGACTTGAACGCCTCGCTTTCGTCCGTGCGCGCCAGCACTTCGCCGTGCGCGTCGAGCAGGATCGCGACATCGAGGCCGAAATCCTTCTGTCGTTCACCGAGAAGATCGCGGATCGAACCGGTGTCGGGCGCGGCATTTCCGCCGAGACCCGGTAGACGGCTGGAGCCTGCTGCGTCTGCGATGTATTTGACGAAGCCCGCGTCGGCTGCGATGAGGCGTGCGGCAAGCTGCAATTGTTCAAGACGACGCTGTTCGAACTCGCGCTGTACGGCTGCACTGGTGGTCAACGACTTGCCGACCGCCTGCTCGGCAATGCGTCGGCCCTGCACGTACGTCACGAAAACCGCCGCGCCCACTGCGAATGCGATAAGCACGGCCATGCCAAGAAACAGCCGCAATGCGAGCGGCACACTGAAGGCGCCGCGTTGGTGCGATCGATCAATACTCCGCATTTGCACTCCGGCCGTAAGGTTTGCCGAACTTGTTCATGTGCGGCGGTATGCGCCGCTGGTCGAGGTCGAGTGTCACGTCGATTTCCTTGGACTCGCCAGGCACGGCCTGTGCGTGCCACGGCGTTGCGCGATCGTGCCAGACCACGAGGTCGCCACGGCCCTTGGGCAGATTGCTGAACTTGAAACGACCGTCCGCGTCGGGACGCGTGAAATACGGGGTATCCAGCACGAGGATATGGCCGACCATCGAATGATGCACATTGCAGTACACGCGCACGTACCCCGCATGCGCAAGCGTTACCGTCTGCTCCTCGCCGCCGCTGTACAGGCCGACATCGAATGCATTGTCCTTGGATGCCGAGAACGCGTTGTGCAGGATCGGATCCTGGTTGGGAAATCGCACCTTGCTGCCGACGACAACCGGCAGGATGCGCGGCACGAATTGCTTTCGCTGGGTGCTCATCACGTAGGGAACGGCCGGCGGGCGCACCGCGGCGGCGGCAGATGGTCTGAAGTAGACGACGACGTCGGCTGCTTCCTCGGCTCGCAAAGGCTTGCCGTCGACGACGAGGCCGACGCGGCCTTCGAGTCCGGCTGCCACAGCCGAACCTGCCATCGCCAGACCGGACGCGATCAACAGCGTCAGTGCGTATGTCCGCATGCCCCGCCCCTCCCTGCCTGCCGCATCATAGCGTCGATCGTAGCCCACTATTCGTCGGGCGCGCTGCCGATGATGATCCGCGCGTTGCGCTGATAGGTGAAATACGACCATGTCCAGTCGATCATCACGATGAGGCGGTTGCGGAACCCGATCAGGAAGAAGATGTGCGCAATCAGCCAGAACAACCACGCCACGGCGCCGGAAATACGCAGGCCGTGCACGTCTACAACCGCTGCCATGCGGCCGACCGTGGCGAGGTTGCCGTAGTCGCGGTAACGAAAAGCCGCCGGCGAGCGATTCGCCGTGCGCGCACGGATCGCTTGCGCGACGAATGCCCCCATCTGCTTGGCCGCAGGAGCAATGCCGGGCACCGGGACACCCGCCTGCATCACGCTCGCAAGATCGCCGATGACGAATACTTCGGGATGCTCGCGCAACGAGAGATCCGGCTCGACCTTGACCCGCCCTGCCCGATCGCGCTCCGCACCGAGTTGTGCCCCCAGTCGCGATGCGGCGACACCTGCCGCCCAGAGCACGGTGCGCGCGGCGATACGTCGTTCCCCGAGCGTGACACCGCCCTCATCGATGCCGGTGACCGCGTCGCCAGTCGATACGCTCACGCCGAGACGTTCGAGCTGGATGCGTGCTTTCGCGGAGAGCGCTTCGGGCATCGACGCGAGTACGCGCGGGCCCGCTTCAATCAAATGGATGCGTGCGCTGCGCGGATCGCTGTCGCGGAATTCGCGCGGCAAGGTGTGATGGGCGATCTCGGCCAGCGTACCGGCGAGCTCGACGCCGGTCGGGCCGCCGCCGATGATCACGAAGTTCAGCCATTCGGCTCGCCGTTGGGGATCGCTTTCGCGCTCGGCGCTCTCAAACGCCTCGAGCATGCGTCGGCGGATCAGGACCGCATCGTCGAGCGTCTTCAACCCGGGTGCAAATGGCGCCCAGTCGTCGTGGCCGAAATAGGCATGACGCGCACCCGTCGCGACGACCAGGTAGTCGTAGTCGAGCGCCCCGTTCGCGAGCGTCACGCGATGTGCTTCGACATCGATCTCGCGCGCCTCGTCCATGCGCACGGTCACGTTGCGCTGCCTGCGCAGGATGTGCCGCAGTGGCGCGGCGATGTCGGGTGCGGACAGCCCGGCCATCGCAACCTGGTAGAGCAAGGGCTGGAACAGATGATGATTCGTGCGGTCGACGAGGGTCACGCGTACCGGTGCCGAGGCGAGCGCACGCGTCGCCCACAATCCGCCGAAGCCGCCACCAAGAATCAGCACATGGGGTTCAGATGCGTTGTGCATCGGCGCTCGAATACCGGACGTTGTGCATAGTGTGCCCGAACGACCCCGTTGTTCGATGCATTTTGCTCAACGCGGACGCCGCATCGCTCGATCGAACGCGACCAGTGCGAGGCCGAAAGCAAGGAACAGCACGCCGATTCCAACGCAGTTGCGCGCCGCAACACCGGTACCCAGCACATCGACATCGACAAACGGGTACGGGTATTCGTGCAGCCACGCGCCGCGCAGCAACACCAGCGAAAGATAGGCCACCGGGAACAACATCCAGCGCAGCACATCGGACCAGCGCAGCCGCCCATGCGGGACGCAAGCTCCCCACCAGGCGAGATAGAGCACCGGCGCCACATAATGCAACGTGACATCGGCGAGCCACTGTGCTCCTTGTGGTGCCCACGTCGACGCGAGCACGGCGAAATAGATGCAGAGCGTGATGCCGATGCACAGCGCGGCGCCGCCGCGAACGAGTGGACTGGTGAAGAAGTCGCGCATGCCAGACGGCTTGCGCACGATCGCATAAGTCGCCGTCAAGGCGATCAGCAGATTGCTCAGGATCGTGAAGAAACTGAAGTAGCGCAGGGTGCCGAGCAGCACGCCGATGTCGTTGCGCGTCAGCTCGATCAGCAATGCGTACTGAAGAATTAGCGCGCTCCACGCAACCACCGCAATGACGCCGGCAAACATGCGCTCGAATTGCGTCATGGACATGCGCGAGCTCCCGCATTGGCTTTCGTTGGACGGCGTCGCATCATAGCGGGGCAGCAACAGCGCGCGGCAAGTTGGTGCGCATTCCAAAAATCATGCTCTGGGAACCTGTGATGCCGAAATCCAGCACATCCGCGGACGACTTGTTGGTGCAAACAGCGGCCGGCGGAAGCCGCATCCGAGTGGGTATGGGTGGCTGGACCTATGCGCCATGGCGCGACAATTTCTATCCAGCCAATCTGGTGCAGCGGCGCGAGCTCGAATACGCGAGTCGGCACGTCACCGCCATCGAGGTCAACGGCACCTACTACGGCGCGCAAAAGCCAGCCACGTACGCCAAGTGGGGCGCCGAAACGCCGGACGGATTTGTTTTTTCGCTGAAGGCGCCTCGCTTCACGACCGATCGCAAGGTGCTTGCGGACGCCGGCAAATCGATCGCAGCATTCGTCAACGGAGGCATCGCCGAACTGGGCGACCGTTTAGGTCCGATCAACTGGCAATTCCAGCCGAACAAATCGTTCGAACCGGATGACTTCGCGGCATTCCTCGACTTGCTGCCCAGCAGCGTCGAAGGCCGCGATCTGCGACATGTACTCGAGGTGCGTCATGAGAGCTTCTTGTGCACGCAATACATCGATCTCGCGCGCCGCCATCGTGTCGCAACCGTGTTCACCGACTCACCGAAGTATCCGTCGCTCGC
>JBDSBK010000198.1:0-7907 GCA_039921645.1 Dokdonella sp. | reverse complement strand
CGCTCCATTCAAACGGAGCCGCCTGCGCGTCAACCACAACCAGTGTCAGCAACAGCATCAACAATGTACGCATCGATCGTCCCCTCATGATGCGGCGATTAGAGGCCCGCACCACCGCAAGAGCAAGAAACCTGTGACGAAAAGGACCGGCGACGACGCGAGCGGGACGCTTGCGCCGGCGCGATGCATTCGCGCGACCAGGCCGCCGCAATCAAAAAAGCACGCGACCACAAGCACCGGCCGGATCGACCCGCGAGGCCTACTCTCCACGCGTCAGCAGATCGCAGTGGATCGACGTGAATCACGACAATCTGGTTCCACCGGTACTGGCGTCCTCGCGTTGCTTGCGACCCAAGGAACCGCGGCCCCCGCCGCCACGCCGGAACTCTTAGCACCGGGCACGGTCTCCACGGTCGCCGGCGTGTACGGCATCGCACTGATGCCTGACGGACGCACGGCCTGCTTCACCGAGCGCTCGCTGACGACGATACGCCTTCGCGCCATGTGATCTGCAGGACGCAGCTCCTCGATGGCCACCGAAGCGAGCCGGAAGTCGCATCGTTTTCAGGCCGCCATTCCGACTTCGGCATCGCCATCGCGGCGGACGGAAAGCACCTGATATTTTCCTCCGATCGTCCCGGCGAAAAAATGGTCGCGGGCTGTCCGCCGAACATCGACTTGTGGGTTGTCGATCGCGAAGCCGCAGGCAGGAGCGAGCCGCACAATCTCGGCGTACCGCTGAATACGCCCGCAGCGGGAGCTTATTCGTCTCTCGCGTCGGACGGCACGCTGTACTTCTCGTCCGGCCGCCCCGGCGGCAAGGGCGGCGCGGAACTCTACCGTTCGCAGTTCGTCGACGGCCACTACGCCGAATCCGAAAAATATCGCGGACATCAATATGCCAGGTGGCAACCGCTGCAAACCCTTGGCACAGGCGTAAACGGCGCCGCCCGCGACTACAGCGAGCGCGACACGCCCAATGGCCAGTATTGATCTTCACCAGCGAACGCGGCGTGCCAACGGACCAGCGGACATCGCGATCGACCTATCGCGAATTCACGAGCGCGATCCGCAACGTGTGCAACGGGCTCGGTGATATTTACCAGATCGATCTGGATGCAGCCTTGCCGCCACCACATCCGTAAACACGCTCAATATGCGCGAAGACCAGCACCACTCGGCTCGCGATTGGCAATTGCGCAACTTTTCGCCATCGCGATTGGACGCGCTTCATGCGATTTGCCAAACTGTCGCATGATGACTGCTGCGAGTCTGTCTGCAAGGCTCCGCATGCCCGGCCCAATTCAAAGGAGATTGTTCATGCCGCAATTCGAGGCGAAACGGACGCTTTCGCGCGCTTCAATGCCGACCGCGATCCTGTTCGGATTGATTGCTGCTGCTCCTTCCGTCCGGGCATTCGAACCGTTTCCCGTGTGCGAGGCAATCGATCCCGTTCAATTCTGCGACGTGGAGGACATCGTCCCACCCACTGGCGTGAAACAACTGATCTACTCCGCCACCCATGGCGCACTCGTTCTGAAAAACTCGCAGAGCGCGATTGGCATCATCAAGCTCGACGACCAAAGCAGCAGCCTGCGCTTCTCCTATCTCGATTTCACCGACATGTCGATTTCACCGAGCGGGCGCTATGTGTTCGCCGCAGACTATGGCGGGGAAAACATCGGCTATGGGACACCCTGGCAGACGAGCCACGTGCATCGCCTCGATCTTGCGGACTACAGCTGGGACGCGAAGACAGCCTATATTGCAGGCCATGTTCAGGCGATTGCGGACGACCAGGTCATCCTGAAATCCATCGACCAATGGGTGACGTTTACCAATAACTCCTGGGGTGCCGGCAACGCTCTCGTTACCCTGAATGCAGCGAGTGGCAGCTGGGGGCCTGCTTACTATGCCGGCGTTTATGAGGGCGATTTCCGCTATGTCGCATCATCGGGACGGCTACTGCACGGCAATTCCGGGGTGAGTTCACAGGAGATCCAGGCATTCCGTCTGACTGACAACGATTTTGCGCGGCAGGAAGGTTCGGGCATATACGGTTCGGCGCAAGGATATGGCGAGTCGATCGCGTTGGCGACGGACCAAAGCGCGGCCTATTACGGAGCGCTTCAGGTAGACCCGCTGGATGTAACGCATAACCTCAGGATCTTTCCGGAATTGATCGTCGCAGCTACCGGAGACATCGCGTTTGGCGAGGATAGCTACTACGACGCCCGCAGTGGCGCTCTGCTCGGCCACCTTGGGTTCACCAGCAGTGTTTATGGCCTGAACACAGGCGGCACCGACTTCTGGGCATTTGATTCCAGCCAGAACCTGTTGCGTCATTTCGTCCGCAACGATCGCATCTTTTCCGACGGTGTGGACAACTGAGCCGATTCGCCCGGCACCACCCTATCCATTGCGCCATACGTCCGGCATCAACGCCCGATAGCGCCTGCTGAGCAGCAGTTCGCTGCGGTCCTTCAATACAAGCTTGAGGTCGCCATGTGCCCACGGCGCAATCTCGGCGATGAAGTCCGCTCGCACGAGGTGCGAGCGATGCACACGCAGGAATTCGCCGGGATCAAGCCGTTGTGCAAGGCGCGCCAGCGTCGACCGCACGAGGTGGCAACGCGCAGGTGTGTGGACTTCGACGTAATTGCCCGCCGCGCTCAGGCGTTGCACGTCGGCGATCGGCACGATCAGCGAGCGACCGCGTTCGTGCACGACGATGCGGCTCAACCGCGGCGTGTGTCCGAGATTGGCGCCGAGGTGGCGCAAGCGCTCCTCGTCGGCCGCTCCCCTTTCTCCATCAGACTCCGACTGACGGCGCTCTGCGAAGCGCTCTTCGACACGGACCATACAACGCTTGAAACGCTCGCGGTCGAACGGCTTGAGCAGGTAGTCGAGCGCCGCGAATTCGAACGCACGCAGCGCATGCTCGTGGAACGCGGTCGTGAACACGATCAGCGGGTACGGTGGCCGCGCGCGCGTGAGCAGGTCGAATCCGCTTTCCACGCCGAGTTGGATATCGAGGAACAGGAGGTCGGGTTTCGCTTCGCGCAACGCCACGAGGCCACCCGCCACGTCGTCCGCTTCCGCGACCACGCGATAACCCGAATGGCCCGCGAGCAATCGTCGCAGCTTCGCCGCTGCGGGCGGCTCGTCCTCGACGATCGCGACGCGTATCTCAGTCATCGGTGGCGAGCGGAATGAATATGTCGATGCGTGTGCCGCCCTCGGGTCGCGCAACGATGTCGAACCGATGGCGCGCCGGAAACATCAAGTCGAGCCGACTGCGCACATTGGCGAGTCCGACGCCGGATTCGAAACCGGCGCTCGTGCCGACGCCATCGTCGTCGACCCTGCAGTGCAATTGCCCCGCGTCGGTGCGGATCTCGACTTCGACGAGGCCTCTTCCCGACTTGAGTCCGTGCTCGAATGCGTTCTCGACCAGCGGTTGCAGCAGCAAGCGCGGAATCCGCGCACGGGCTGCCGCAGGCTCTACCACGATGCGCGTCTCGAGCTTGCCGCGAAAGCGCTCGCGCATCAGTTCGAAATAACGCTCCAGCCAGACGACGTCGTCGACGACGCGTACCTGTGCGCTGCCCGATTCGCTGAGCGCCGCGCGCAGGAGGTCCGCGAACGCGGCAATCATGCGGTCAGCTGCATCGACGTCCTCGTGCATCCGGTTGGAAATCGCATTCAGCGTGTTGAACATGAAATGCGGTTCGATCTGCGCAGTGAGCTGCGCGAGCCGCGCTTCGCTGAGATCGCGTTCCAGCCGCACCACGGCGAGTTCGCGTTCGCGCCGCGCGCGTATTGCACGCCAGGCGACGCAGAAACCGACGATCAACGCATAGCTGATCAGGTCCTTCTGCAACTCGTAGAAGAAACCGAGCCATGGATCGTTGAAATCGTAGCGTTCGCCTTGCGTGGCATAGACAAGATGGCGAATGGCGACCATGCCGCCGGTATGCAGCAGCGAGAACACGATCGCCGCGGGCACATGCACCGGCAGGCGTCGCAACCAGTCAGCGCCCGACAGCGGGGAGCGTCGTTCGAAGCGATAGATCGCCATCGCAAGCAACGCCATCGTCGCGACGCTGCTGACTTCCCAGGTGAGCGGCTTCCACGCGGCAATTTCGCGACCGGCATTGCGAAGGCCGACGATCGCGTTCACGCCAAGCCACAGGCCCAGCGCAAGCCACGCGCAGGCGTAGCCGATCCACGCAAGCACATTTCGCCGCCGACTCGTCGTCATCGGTGCAGGTTCGGCGGAAACACGGGACGGCATGCGCTCAGCTGGCGGAATTCAGTCAGCCACATCCGGCTCGAAGAACGACCAGCGAATCTCGGGAAACTTCGCCTTCATGTCCTTCTCTACCGCATTGATCGAATCGACGACGCCTTTGGTCGACATGTCACGACTCATCTCCGCCTTGATCGCAACCATCACGTCGGCGCCGAGCTGCAACGTGATCAGGTTGAACACGCGTGCAATCTCGGTGCGTGCGTTGAGGAACTGCAGGATGTCGGCTTTCAGTTCGGGATCGACGCTTTGGCCGATGAGCAGGGCCTTGACCTCGATCGCGATGAACACCGCGATCACGATGAGCAGGACGCCGATCGCGAGCGTGCCGATCGCGTCGAACAGCGGATTGCCGGTGAGCAGGGTCAGCACCACTGCGAGCAACGCGAACGCGAGACCCAGCAACGCGGCGAGATCCTCGCCGAAGATCACGATCAGTTCGCTCTGGCGACTTTCCCGGAACCATTCCCACAGGCTGCGCTTGCCACGCGCCTTGTTGACCTCGGTGAGACAGCCCCACATCGAGATGCTCTCGGCAACGATGCCGAACGCGAGTACGCCGATCGCGAGCCACGGCCACTTCAGCGTCTCGGGCGCGCTCAGCTTGTGGATGCCTTCGTAAATCGAGAATGCGCCGCCGACCGAAAACAGCAGCAGCGCGACGAGGAACGACCAGAAGTAGATCGCCTTGCCCTGCCCCAGCGGATGATCCGGCGTCGGCGGCGCTTTCGCATTCCTGAGTCCGAGCAGGAGCAGCAACTGGTTGCCGCAATCGGCGAGCGAATGCACCGCTTCGGCGGTCATCGCACCGGAGCCGGTGACGACCGCTGCGAATGCCTTGGTCACGAAGATCGCAAAGTTCGCGCCGAGTGCGAAGAAGATGGTTTTGACGGAGTCGGCCTTGCCTGACATGAACGTTTCCGAGGGTGAGTGGGAGGGTCAATCGGTGCTGACGGGCAGCGTCGCAGCAAGTTTCTTCGGCGCGACATTGCGCCAGGCCAGCGTCAGCGCATCGCCGACGATGGGTGACTGAGCGTTCGCAAGCAGGATCTGCGTCCAGCCCTTGCGGCCCCATCCGCCCTTGACCGGCTCGAACGCGGCGGGATCCACGTGCATGAACATGTCCTGCTGCTCGAGCGTGAATTTGACGACGCAGCGCGACTGCGCCCCCGAGCCAAGCGTCGCGAATATCTTGCCACGGACACGGAAATCGGGGGTGCCCATGTGGGCGCTCTCGATTGCTTCCGGCAACGCGAGCGCGAGGCGGCGAAAGTCGTCGGGCTTCATCTAACCATCCATCCCACGGTCATCGGTACTGAGAACGCTAATCGCCCAATGCCGCCTGCGTCTTTTTCGGCAAGTTCTCACGCACCAGCTCATACGAGCGGCGCACATGGGCGGCGAGTTCCGCATGGGTGAATCGCTCGGGTTCGGTCACGCTGATCCAGAACGCGCGCGCCATGTACGGCGCCGGTCCCATGCCGGGTTGTTCGGTCATTTCGAGGAAGCGCTCGGTATCGACCCGGAACGACAATCGGCCACGCTCCGCGCCGAGCGTGCACATGACTGCGAACATCTTGTTGGCGACACTCTGGACAAGGTCGACTTCCCACTTGATCGAGCGGGTCACGCCCCGCCAGCCCGCGCACATCGCATCGAGCTGTTCGACCGTGATTCCCATGGCTTTCGTCGCTGCAGTCATCAAACGCGTTCCTGTTGCGCGGGCGGCTGATCGCGCGCGAGCTATCTGATGCGCGATTCCCGCGCGGCCGCAACCCTACCATGCGCGACGTTTGCCGCGCCCCGCCGAGTGCGCTTTGGCTGAACAGAAGGCCAACCACACACCGCCGATTAGAGGGCGTGCTCCACGTCGAACGTGCATGCTGTGCCGGTGAAAAAACCCCTTGCCACCTCGAAAGCCGTGATGCCATCCGCGCCCGCCTACCGCTCGGCGACGAGGCCGCCGCGCCGATCGGCTGCGCAACAGCCAAACAGCGCAGCGGCACCCGACCCCGGCATCGACGTCATCGCCCACGATGGCCGCAGGCTGCTGCTGCGCCCGATTCGTCCGGACGACGCGGCGGCGCTGCGGCGTGCATTCGATCGCCTGACGCCGGAGCAGATCCGCTCGCGTTTCTTCTTTCGCATGAACGAACTCGGTGAAGCGCTTGCGCAACGCCTGTGCAATGTCGATGCCGAAGCGAGCGCCGCGTTCGTCGTCACCGACGCCGATGATGTCGCGCCCGCCGATGTCGAAATCCGCGCGGAGGCGCGGATGCATGTCGACGCGGTCACGCAAAGTGCCGAGTTCGCGGTCGTTGTCGACCCCGCCTTCATTGGCCAGGGCATCGGCAGTGTCCTTTTGCGTTGCCTCATCGCGGAATGCCGCCGACGTGGCCTTCTCGAACTCCGCGGAGATGTCCTCGCGGACAACCATGCGATGCTGGAGCTCGTGCGCCATCTGGAAGGCGAACACACGATCGAACAAGGCAGCGAACCCGGCGTGAGCCGCGTGCGCATCGCCGTGCCGCCAGCCACAATCTGACCCGCCGATCGTCGCCGGCAACCCCGCCGGCGCACCTCGCGCGTTGAATGGTGCCTACTCCAGGCAGTGACGTTGGCAGCTCCTTGCCTTAACCTCGCCGCATGGGGGCCGACAAAACCGACGAGGAACTGATGCTTGCTTACGCCGGAGGCGACCTGCTCGCCTTCGAGATGCTCTATCGGCGCCATCGCGGCACGCTGTACCGGTTCCTGCTGCGCAGCCTGCGCCATCGTGCCGATGCCGACGAGCTGTTCCAGGAAACCTGGAGCCGGCTGATCGCGGCACGCGAGCGCTACCGGCCCGATGCGAAATTCACGACCTGGCTGCTGCAGATTGCGCACAACCTCGTGATCGACCGCTTTCGTCGGCAACGCCCGCAGGCATCGGCCGAGGAAACCGAAACCGTGCTGCGCAATCTGGATGCGCCGGAATCCGAACAACCCGAACGCGCGCTCAGTGAATTTGAACAGCGTCGCCGCCTGCAACTGGCGCTGGAGGACCTGCCCGAGGAGCAACGCGTCGCGTTCCTGCTGCGCATCGAGGGCGGCATGGGTCTCGACGAAATCGGCGAGATCACCGGCGCCGGCCGCGAAACCGTGAAATCGCGCTTGCGCTACGCACTTGCGCGCATTCGCTCGAGGTTCGACACATGAACCTGCCGCGCGATCCTGAACGCGATCTCGAGCGTCTGCTCGACGACGACGGCGGCGAGCTCGGCGCGCTGTATCGACGCCTGCCGCGCGCGGAGCCGCCGCGCCGGCTTGATCGCAGCGTGCTCGGCGAGGCTGCGCGCGCGGTCCACGGATACACACCACGTCGCCATCGCTGGATCGTCGGCTTCGGGTCTGCCGCGGGCATCGTCCTCGCTGCCGGCGTTGCCTGGCAGGTCGGGCAGAAAGCGCTGCAACAACCGCATGAAGGTTTCCGCAGCTCGCCGATCGTCGTGCCGGTGGAATCCATCCATGAATCGTCGCTGCGCAAGCGCGAACGCGCGAACGCGGCGCAGGATGCTGCCGCGACGGCGGCGCCCGCTGCGGAAATGGAACCGCC
>JBDSBK010000197.1:0-3249 GCA_039921645.1 Dokdonella sp. | reverse complement strand
ACCTGCCAATGGTTCGTCGAGCTGCTGCGCCGTTTCAACCTGCCCTTCTCCCTGTTCGACGAGGAACGCTGCGAGGCAATCGAAGTCGGAGACGCTGCGCGCAATCCGTTCGAGGACGAGCAGTGCGTGATCGCCGATATCGGCTGGCTCGCGGACGAAACGAAACGCGCGCAGCAGGTCGTCGACGCTGAATGGGATCTGGTCGTCGTCGACGAGGCGCATCACCTGGAATGGTCGCCAGAAGCGACGAGTCCCGCATATGCGCTAGTCGAGCGACTCTCTGCGCGCTCGCCCGGCCTGATCCTGCTCACCGCGACACCGCAGCAGCTCGGCCGCAGCGGCCACTTTGCGCGCCTGCGCCTGCTCGATCCGGCCCGCTACGTCGATCTGGAAGCGTTTACAGCGGAAGCCGACGGCTATGTCGCGCTCTCGACACTCGCGGCGAAACTCGGCGACAACGCGCCGCTGGATGCAGCCGATCATGCGTTGCTGACGCAGCGATTCGGTGGCGATGAAGAATTGCTCGGTGTGCTGCATCGTTACGACGAAGACCGCGCTGCGCACGCGCCCGAACTTCTCGATGCGCTGATTGATCGCCACGGCACCGGTCGCGTGATGTTTCGCAATCGGCGTGCGCAGATCGGCGGCTTTCCGCGCCGCGTCGCCGCGATCACCGTCCTCGATGGCGGCGAACTCGATGACACGCAGCGCCAGCATCTGCTCGCCGAATTCCACGCCGACGCGCAGGCTCACGCGCCCGCGAGCGAACTCGACTATGCCCTCCATCCGCGCCTGCCCTGGCTGGTCGCGCTGATCGAAAAGCTCGGCAGCGACAAATTGCTGCTGATCTGCCGCACGCAGGCCAAGGTGCTTGCGCTCGAGGAAGCGTTGCGCACGCGCACGGGCGTCAAGATCGCCCGCTTCCACGAAGGCATGAGTATCGTGCAGCGCGACCGCAACGCAGCGTGGTTCGCCGAAGCCGATGGTGCACGCGTATTGCTGTGTTCCGAGATCGGTTCGGAAGGTCGCAATTTCCAGTTCGCCCATCATCTGGTGATGTGGGACCTGCCGCTCGATCCGGATCTGCTCGAGCAGCGTATCGGTCGCCTAGATCGCATCGGACAGCGCCACGACATCACGATCCATGCGGCCGCGTTCGATGGCACTGCCCAGCATGCGCTGCTGCGCTGGTATCACGAAGGCCTCGATGCGCTGCATACGAGCCCGTCGGATGGCCGAGAAATCCTGCGTCGCTATCGCGCACGCCTGCTCATGGAAGCCGAGCGCCATGCAGTGAGTGCCGAGGATCCCGACGCCGAGATCGACGCGCTGATTGCCGATACGAGTGCGACGCATCGCGAACTCAGCGAGCTCGTGCAGGCCGGCCGCGATCGCCTGCTCGAACTGGCGACCGAGCGACAGGCGCGGGATCTGCCGCTAGGCGATGCCCTGCGCGCGCAGGACGACGACGAGGCGACCGACGACTTCGTGCTCACGCTGTTCGAGCAATTCGGTATCGACAACGAGGAGTCCGCTCCGCGCTGCGTCGTGCTGGATCCGGAGTATCTCAGCACCGACGGTTTTCCCGGTCTCAAGGACGGCCCGCAGCAGGTCACGTTCAGTCGCGCGACTGCGCTCGCACGCGAAGAATTGCCCCTTTTGCGACTCGATCATCCGCTCGTGATCGGCGCTCTCGACCTGCTGCTCGAGAGCGAACAAGGCAATGCCGCGATCCTCGTCGACGCGGCGCTGCCGCCACGCACCGCGTTGCTCGAATGCATCTTTGCGCTCGAATGCGTGGCCGACCGAAAGCTCAATGTTGGGCGCTTCCTGCCCCCGCTGCCGCTGCGCGTCGTCGTCGACACGCGCCTGACGGCGCGCGACGAGTTCGTGCCGAATGCGACGAGTCTGTTTCGCGCCAAGGAACAACCGATCGAAGCCGCGCGCTATCGCCCGTTGCTCGCCAAGCTGGTGCCGCCGATGCTCGGTGCCTGCGAAACCCAGGCTCGCCGCCTGGCCGCGACTGAAGTCGGCGCGGCGCTCACCGCGGCGCAACGCGAACTCGACGCCGAGCATGCGCGTCTGACGGCCTTGGCGAAGGTCAATCCGTCCGTGCGCGAGGATGAAATCGAGGCGATTGCGACCGAGCTCGATGCACTGCGCGAGGCGCTTTCGAATGCGGCGCCGCGGCTCGATGCGATACGGTTCGTGTGCAGCGCGGACATTGCGGCGCGATAAATTCGCCCGAGATATACCTCAAATCAAGCGTTGCTATTCTTCCAGACGCTGCGGCACTTGAACGTCATCTACGAACAACCAGAACGTATGACACGAAATTGCCAAGGTGTCATGCAGTCATAAAGCCTCAAATACCGCGCGACACATCGCGTGACCAAGAAAAGCGACTGAAGAGGATAAAAATCCTTACGCCGCCTTAGCCTGCCGCATCAACAACGACAGCATTGCAGCAAGCTTGTCGCGCATCTCGCGTCGATCGACAATCATATCGATTGCGCCATGCTCGACAAGGAATTCCGAGCGCTGGAAACCTTCCGGCAGGGTCTCACGTACCGTCTGCTCGATCACGCGAGGTCCGGCGAAGCCGATGAGCGCCTTGGGCTCACCGATGTTGATGTCGCCGAGCATGCCGAGGCTTGCGGAAACGCCACCTGTCGTGGGATGCGTCAGCACCGAAATGTAAGGCACACCCATTTCGCGCATGCGCGCAAGCGCAGCCGAGGTCTTGGCCATCTGCATCAGCGAGAACAGGCCTTCCTGCATGCGTGCGCCACCGGTCGCGGAAAAGCACACGAGCGGCATTTTTTCCGCGAGCGCGAGTTCGGCTGCTCGCGCGAACTTCTCGCCGACGACCGAGCCCCTCGAGCCGCCCATGAAAGCGAAGTCGAACGCTACTGCAGTCAGCGGATTCGATTTCAACGTGCCGCGCATCGCGATGAGTGCGTCCTTCTCGCCGGTCTGTTTCTGCGATGCGACGATGCGGTCCTTGTACTTCTTCGAGTCGCGGAATTTCAGCGGGTCGGTCGGTTCGAGCGCTGCCCACAGTTCCAGCGTGCTGCCTTCGTCGAAGAACGCGGCAAGCCGTGCGCGGGCGCGTATCGCGTGGTGATGGCCGCATTTCGGGCACACCATCAGTGCGGCTTCGAGTTCCGGTCCGTACAACACCGCGCCGCAGCCATCGCACTTTTCCCACAGGCCTTCGGGGACCTTGCCTTTGTTCGCGATCGATGC
>JBDSBK010000196.1:0-6096 GCA_039921645.1 Dokdonella sp. | reverse complement strand
AACGTCGTCGTGAAATCCGGCGGCGACGATTTCGCCGCGCTGCTCAAGCGCATGCACAACGGGTTGCTCGTGACCGAGCTGATGGGTCAGGGCGTGTCCCTGCTTACCGGCGACTACTCGCGCGGGGCCTCGGGCTTCTGGGTCGAGAATGGCGAGATCGCGTATCCGGTCGAGGAGATCACGATCGCCGCGAACCTGCGCGACATGTTCATGAATATCGCGGCCGTCGGCAGCGATGTCGACAAGCGCTCGCACATCCTGACCGGCTCGATTCTGCTCGAACGCATGACGCTTGCGGGGGAATGATCGCGTCCCGCTTCGAACGGCGTAACCGGCTCACGTTTCGCGCACGCGCAGCATGCATGCGCCCGCGAGCAGCAGACTTGCGCCGCCGATGACGAGCGCGCCGATTGGCGCGTTGCCGAAAAATTCCTTGACCATGAAGCCCAGCACGCTGGCGGCAAGCAACTGCGGGATCACGATGAACAGGTTGAAGATCCCCATGTACACACCCATCTTGCGCGTCGGCACGCTGTTGGAAAGCAACGCATAGGGCAGCGACAGGATCGACGCCCACGCGAAACCCACGCCGGCCATCGACAGCAACAGCCAATGCGGGTCGCGGATCATCGCCATCGAGATCAGGCCGAGGCCACCGAGCGAAAGATTGATGAGATGGCTTGCGCGCAAGCCCCAGCGTCGGGTCATGTGCGGGATCAGGACGGCCGCAACGATCGCAAATCCGTTGTAAGCGGCGAACAGCACGCCGACCCAGTTCGCCCCGGCGTTGTAGGCCGCGGACTGCGTGTCGCGCGTGCCGAACTGCAGTTCGGTGACGGCTGCCGTGGTGTAGATCCACATCGCAAACAGCGCAAACCAGGAAAAGTACTGAACGATGGCGAGCTGTCGCATCGTGGACGGCATCGTGAAAATATCGATGGCGATCTCGCTGAGCGCAGCCGGCGCCACGTCGTGTGTGATCGCAAGTTGCAGCATGCCGTAGCCGAGCATGCCGGCTGCGAGCAGATAGAGTTGCCTGTCGATGTGGGTCGCGTACACCGTGAGCAGCAGGATCGATCCGGCTCCCAACCATATCCAGGCCGTCGTGCGCAGGCGTGCAGGTGCGAGCACACGCGCGACTGTCGGCGTCGCGTCGTCGAAGGAACCGAGTGTTTCCGGCGCATATTCGCGTGTCGAGAGCACGGTCCATCCGAGCGCGCCGAACATGACGACGGCGCCGGCTTCGAACGCATATTTCACCGTGTCGGGGATCGCGCCCGCCGCGGCCGTGTTGTCCACGCCCATATGCGCGAGCAGCCAGGGAGCGAGGCTCGCAATCACCGAACCTGCGGCAATGAAAAACGTCTGCATCGCATAGCCGAGCGGCCGCTGTGCCGATGGCAGTTGATCGCCGATGAAGGAACGGAACGGCCCCAGCGAAACATTGATCGACGCATCGAGTAGCCACAGCAGACTCGCTGCGATCCACAAGGCGCGCGAATGGGGCATCGCGGCGAGCGCGAGCGCCGCGAGAATCGCACCGCCGAGGAAGTACGGCCGTCGACGTCCGAGTCGTCCCCACGTGCGATCCGAGTAGTGACCGATGATCGGCTGCACCAGCAATCCCGTCAGCGGTGCCGCAATCCACAGCACGGGAATGTCCGTGATGCTGGCGCCGAGCGTCTGGAAAATCCGGCTCATGTTCGAGTTCTGCAGGGCGAAGCCGAACTGGATGCCGACGAAGCCAAAGCACATGTTCCAGATTTGCCAGAAACCCAAAGGCGGCCTGCTCGTCATTGCGCGCACCCCCGCATGGGCGGTGGCGCATGCAGACACAGCACGCCGGCGTGCGCGCGCATGCCGCGGCACCGGCGTGTGGCTCGAGCCGCCTCGGCGCCTTCAACGCGCATGCGTGCGCGATCGGGTAGGCGCCGGGCCACTGGATTGACGGATCTGCAACTGGAAGGGCACCTGCACGAGCTGACCGGCGTTCGGATCGCGGATCAGCGCGAGCAGCTGTTCCGCAGCGATGCGGCCCATGTCGCGGCAAGGTTGGCGCACGGTCGTAAGGCTCGGCCATATGTGCCGCGATGTCGGCGTATCGTCGAAGCCGAACACGGACAGATCGCGCGGAATGACCATGCCGCGCTCGAACGCTTCGTGCATCACGCCGCAGGCGCTGTCGTCGTTGGCGGCGAAGATCGCCGTCGGCGGCGATTTCAGGTCGAGCAACTGGCGTGCGCCGACGATGCCCGCCTCGAATGAAAATCCGCCTTCGACGACGAGTGTTTCGTCGTACGCGATGCCTGCACGACGCAGGCCGTCGCGGTAGCCGGCCAGTCGCCAGGCGCGACCGCCGTGGGGTGGCGGCCCGGCGATGTGAGCGATGCGCGTGTGCCCGAGCGCAACAGCGTGGGCGATCATTTCGGTGGCGGCTTTGCGCTCGTCGAGGATCGTTCCGATGCGCTCATGCCAGATCTTCGCCTTGCCCGAAATCGTCGCATAGCGCACGCCGAGTGCGTCCAGCCTGCGCAGAAGTTTCAGGTCGTCGGCGAACGGCGGCACCAGAATCAGGCCATCGGGACGATACCGCGCGATGGAATCTTCAACCGAGCCGATATGGTCGGTGTTCGAATACTCGAGCGGTCGCAGGATCGCGCTGTAGTGGGAGTTCTCGCACGCCGCGAGCACGCCGACGATGATCTCCATGATGTAGCTCGACCCGGCGGCCGGGTCGTCGTAGACCAGCGAAATCAGGTAGGAGCGGTTTCCCGCGAGGCCGCGCGCCGAAGGGTTGGGGCGGTAGTTCAGCTCTTTCGCGGCCGTTTCCACGCGCAGGCGGGTCTTCTCGCGCACGTTCGGCTCGTTGTTGAAAACGCGCGATACGGTTTTCATGGAGACGCCGGCCGTCGCGGCGACGTCTTCGATTCGTGCTGGCATCGACATCCTCTCCAGGGCGGCGTACCCGACGCCCGCCCATCTGCAAACGCAGTGTCGCGCGTTGTTTCAAGCCTGACATGCTAACGCAGTTGTTCGATCCGTTACGCCTTCCATCAGGCAGCGGGCACGCGGTCCGCAGCGCGGGCACACAGGTTCTCGACCAGGGCTCGATGATCGGGGAGATCGGACGTCGCATGCGCCGACATGGCGCGGATCATCTCGAACTCGCGTTGCGCCGCATCCGTACGCGTGTAGGTCGCACGCATGGGTTCGAGGGCCGTCTTGAACTCCATCCCGTAGAGAATGTATTGCCAGCTCGCCGGCAGGAACATTTCGATGTCGGTGACGAAATCGAGCCGGTGTGGCGGACGTGAGCGCCACATCGCGAGCTGGTCCTTGAGGCGATCGGGAATGCCGGCGGGATCCACGTTGTCGATCCAGAACGACGAATCGCGACGCTGGCTCAGGCAGTAGTGCATCTTGATGAAATCGAAGATGCGCTCATAACGCTGCGACATCATCGAGTTGAAGTGCTTGGCCACATGCGTCATGTCGCCGTCGACGGGAAACAGATGCGCGATGTAGTAGGCGGCCATTTCGATCAGCGCTATGCCGGTCGACTCCAGCGGTTCGACGAAACCGCCCGAAAGGCCAATGGCAACGCAGTTCTTGCGCCATGGTTCCGGGCGGTAACCGGATTCGAATTTAAGCACGCGCGTTTCGAGGCCTTCTGCGGTCGGGCCGATGTAGTTGCGCAGCACAGCGTCCGCGCGCGCATCGTCGGTGTGACGCGTCGAGTAGACGTAGCCAATGCCACGGCGCGACTGCAGGCCGATGTCCCAGGTCCAGCCGGCTTCGTGCGCAGTGGCAATCGTGTACGACGCAATCGGCGTATCCGCGCGTGGATACGGCACGTTGACGGCGACCGCGCGATCGACGAACAACGTGTCCTTCTTGCTGAGGAAGGGTGAAGCCAGCGCCTTGCCTATCAATCCGGCGCGCAATCCGGTGCAGTCGATGTAGAGATCGGCCTGCAGCGCTCCGAGCTCGCGCGTGATCACGCTGGCGATCGCGCCTTTTTCGTCGAGTGCGACATCCTCGACAGTCGCAATGTGATGTTGCACGCCAAGGCCGCGACCATGTTCGGCCAGCAGACGGCCGAACAATGCGGTATCGAAATGGTACGCATAGTTCAGGCGTGCCTGATAGTCGTTGTCGGTCAGGCGTCGCGGTCCGCGCGAAGCGTCTGCGACGTGCTTCTGCATCGTCACGGCGTCGGCGAATGCGACGCCGGGCTTCGCCGCGCCGAGCAACCAGTACGGCAGCAGTTCAAGATCGCTGACGCGCTGGCTCGGAAGACTGAAAGGGTGGAAGTAGTGGTTGGCGCCGGCAGCTCCGGGTGGGCGCACCCAGTTCGCATACCGGATGCCCTGCTTGAACGTCGCGTGTGTCTCGCGCAGGAAGCGACTTTCATCGATGCCGATCGCCGCAAGGGTGCCGCGGATCGAAGGAAATGTCGCCTCGCCGACACCGAGGATTCCGATGTCGGCTGATTCCACCAGGGTTATCTCGAACATGCGCGCAGAACCTGCATTGAGCACGCGCGAAAGATAGTTGGCGGCCAACCATCCGGCGGTACCACCGCCGACGATGAGGATTTTGCGCAAGGGGCTCATGCTGAAGTTTCCTGCGGCGAAAGGATATTTGACGAGGCGCGATCGGACAGATGCCGGATGAATGGAATCGTGCCCGAAAATTTGTGCGTTGCACTCATGAAACCGCTCCCGATGCGTCCGTTGTGATGGATTGCGTATTTGCGTTTGCAGCATTGTACGAGCGCAGCTTCTGGCTCCTTCAAATCGAATTGGCAGCGCTGTCATTTTCAAATTGACAGCGCTGCCAATTTGCACTATCACTGCGCCCCGCACCAGTCCCGACCGATTGATCGGATAGTCTGAAACCTTGCACTCGAGGGGAGGGGAAAAATGAAATTTCGCAGTCGTGCCCTGTATAGCGCCATCGTCGCGGTGCTCGCATCGGGCAGCGCCATTGCCGCCGAAGATCCTGCCGGCGCCCCGGATCCGGGCGTCGCAGACGTACAGACTCTCGGAGAAATCCAGGTCACCGCAACCAAGCGCGAAACGCCGCTGCAGAAGACGCCGATCGCGGTCAGCGTGATCAACGCGAACACGCTCGACAAGCAGCGCGTCACCAACATCATCGACATCACCAGTCTTGTGCCGAGTCTCGCCGCCACGACGGAAGGCGATCACGGCGTGGTCACGCTGACCATGCGCGGCATCGGCAACGACAGTGCGAAGACCGAGTATGCGGATCCGGAAGTCGCGCTCTTCGTCGACGGCGTGTATGCGCCGCGTGCGGAAGCCGCGGCGGGCCTGCTTCTGGATCTGGATACCGTCGAGGCTCTGCGCGGGCCGCAGGGGACCCTGTGGGGACGCAACTCGACCGTCGGCGCGATCAACTTCCAGACCGCCAAGCCCCAGATAGGCAAGATGTTCGGCTACGGCCAGATGGAGATCGGCGACTACAATCATGTCGGCATGCGTGCAGCCGTCAACGTGCCGGTGAGCGACACGTTTGCGTTTCGCATCGCAGTCGCACAGCAGCAGCACGATGGCTACGTCGATTATCAGAGTCCGAACGGCCAGCTGCCGTCGCTGGCAAGCCAGCAGGACGCCTACGTTGCGTCGGGTGGCACGCTCGACAACTTCCATGCGATTGATCCGAACATCTATGCAACCAGCGGGCAGAAGTACAGTTCGCAGGACCAGACCGGTGCGCGCATCAGCACGCTGTGGACGCCGACGGCAACGCTGAGCTGGAACCTGTCGCTCGAATATTTCCGCGATCGCGGCACACCGCTCGCGAACCTCATGCAGACGCCGCGGCCCGGCCAGGATTTCTGGTCGATTCTCGCGGACACGCCGGCCAAGCTCGAGCGCGATGGTTATGCGTTGCGCAGTCGCGTCGACTGGGACGTCAGCGAGGCGATGGCGCTGAGCTACATCGCGGGATTCTCCAAGTTCGACGGCTCAAGCGACTACGACCAGGATGGCGGCGTGCTCGTGCCGACGAGCTTTGCCACAGGCTCGACGTTCCAGGACGATCGCACCAACTACGAACACTTCAAGAGCA
>JBDSBK010000195.1:0-5308 GCA_039921645.1 Dokdonella sp. | reverse complement strand
CGCCCTCCACTCCCCCCGACGCGCGATCACTTGCGCGAGTCCTACGATGATCCGAGTCTCGGGATGGCGAACAGCCGGCCCGCCGGCACCTGCGATATCGCCGGCTTTGCCAGCGCGAGCGGCAGCGCCCTGGTGACCAGGGTGCGCGCCGCGGATCCCGCGTGTTTCTACGCAGGTGGCTTGTTCGACGTCACCGGAACGACGGCTGGCCAGATCTTTGTCCAAGCCAAGATGATCACGATTGCCAATGCAATGCAGGCCGATGCCGCAACCTATCCGGGCAACGATGCAAACCACATGCAGGAACTGGTGCTGTTCCTGCGCGCCGGGCTGTATGTGCAGTACTACAACGCCACAGATGTGGGCGCCTATGACGCGAGCTGGACCGCGGCGATCCGCGCCGGGTTGAATGCATTCGTTGCGAGCAGCCACTTCCAGGACATCAACGACGATCACGGCGAGATCCTCGCCGAATTCGTCACGCTCATCGACAGTTCTGCCGAGAACGCGAATCAGCTCGCGACCGTGCGCGGCATCCTCGATCGCTACGGCCCGGCCTGTGCCGATTTCTACTACATGAAGTCCGCCACCAACAATGTCTTCAGCGTGTTGTTCCGCGGCCATCAGATTGCGGATTTCCAGGCGCTGGTGCAGGCGGGCGGCAGCGGCATTCTGGATACGCTGGTCGACTTCATCGACAACAACCGTACGGCCGACGTCGGTACTGATCGCGAATACCTCTTGCAGAACGCAACGGCCGAACTCGGCCGGTTCGCACAGTACACCGCGCCGACGTTCCACAACACGCTCGTGCATCCGAAGGTGAAAGCGATCCTCGACCAGTTCGCGATCAGCGGACCGGGCGCCGGCATCTACGTGCGCATTGGCAGCGTCACCGATTACTACGACCATGCCCACTGCACGTACTTCGGACTGTGCACGTTCGCGCAGGACCTGGAATCGGTCGTGCTGCCGCCCGCGAATGCGCGCGATTGCAGCGCGACTCTGCGCGTACGCAGCCAGTCGCTCACGTCCGCGCAGCTCGATACCGTATGCAGCACGGTGGGCGGCGAGGAAGGTTATTTCCACACGACCGCGCAGACCGGAAACGTTCCGGTAGCAGACGACCACAACACGAAGCTCGAAATGGTGATCTTCCATTCGAGCACGGACTACGAAACCTATTCCGGCATCCTGTTCGGCAACGACACCAACAACGGTGGCATCTACCTCGAAGGCGATCCGTCCGACGTGGCCAATCAGCCGCGCTTCCTTGCCTATGAAGCCGAGTGGCTGCGCCCCGCGTTCGAGGTATGGAACCTCACCCACGAATACATCCACTACCTCGACGGTCGCTTCAATTGGCATGGCGCGTTCGGCGACTATCCGCTCGATGCGCCCTACTCCGCCGTCTGGTACATCGAAGGCTTCGCCGAGTACATGTCCTATTCGTATCGCAACCTCGTCGACAGCAGCGCGGTCGGTGCAGCAGCGAATCCGGATACGTACACGATGGCGCAGCTGTTCGACAACACCTACGAAGCCGACGACACCGCGCGTACCTACTACTGGGGCTACATGGCGACGCGCTTCATGTTCGAACGCCATCGCGACCAGTTCACGAGCCTGTACGCGATCTCGCGACCCGGAACCTATGATCCGGGCTACCACGCCTGGCTCGATGCAATCCGCAACACCTACAACATCGAGTTCCGCGCATGGGTCGTCTGCTTCGGCACGAATAACGGTGACACCGGCAGTTGCGGCGGCAACACCCCGGACATGATCTTCGCGAACGGTTTCGAAGGCAGCGGCGGCGGCACGATTCCCGAATGCACGTCGGGCAATGCCGGCCAGCTCGACAATGGCTGCAAGCGCAGCAACCTCGCCGCAGCGGCTGCGAACGCACGCGTCTATCTGACTATCCTCGTGCCGGCCGGCAAGCATGCGCTGCATCTGGACATGAGCGGCGGCAGCGGCGACGCTGACGTCTATGTACGCGCGGGCAGCTGGCCGACCGAAAGCGTGTTCGACGCAGCACCACAGCTCGTCGGCAACGATGAGTCGGTGACGATCACGAACCCGGCGGGCGGCTGGTACTACCTGATGCTCAAGCCCCACGTCGATGCATTCGATGGCGTGCAGGTGGCTGCGGCCTGGGAGTGACCGGCGTCATCGACTCTGCGCAGCCGCGACCATGCGACGTCGCGGCTGCTCTGACGCGAGTGCGAGTGCGTCAATTCGAGCGCCCACATGCGACCAAGCCGCGTTCGTCGCCGGCATGAGGACAGACCGAATCAGGTCTGCGCATGCGTCAGCGACGCGTCATGAGTGCGCCTGCGCCTCGCCAAAATCATGCGCCGAAAACCGGCTGCGATAGTCGATCGGACTGACGCCGAGCAAGCGCTTGAATACGCGACGCAGCGTCTGCTCGTCCACGTAGCCGGTCGATGCTGCAATCGCCTTCAATGGCAACGTGGTTTCCTCGAGTGAACGACAGGCCGCCTCCAGCCGCATCGACTCGACGGCTTTCGCGGGCGTGCGGCCGAGTTTGTTCGCATACGCACGCGCGAACGTGCGCGGCGACATGTCCACTTCGGCTGCGAGGCGTTCGACGCTGAGGTTCTCGCACAAATTGTCCGCCATCCATGCATGCAGGTCGCCGAAGCGGTCGGTGCCGCGCGATTGCGCAGTGAGCGAAACGCTGAATTGCGACTGCCCGCCGGAGCGCTTGACGAACATCACCAGCTGACGCGCGGTTTCGATCGCGACCTTGTGGCCAAAATCGCTTTCGATCAGCGCAAGTGTCAGATCGATGCCCGCGGTCACGCCGGCCGATGTCCACACCGGCCCATCCTGGATGAAGATGCGATTTGCATCGACGGCGATCGACGGATGCAACTGGCTGAAGCGCGAAACCCAATCCCAATGCGTCGCGATGCGACGGCCGCCCAGCAGGCCGGCGGCGGCGAGCATGAACGCGCCCGTGCACACCGAACACACGCGCCGCACATCCGGGGCACGCCGCGCAATCCACGCCACCAGATCCGGCGGCGCGACATATTCGTCACCGCCGCAACCACCGGGCACGATCAGGGTGTCGATGACGGCGCCGTCGAGCGTGGAGACGGCAACCGTCATCACGGACAAGCCCGAGTTGGTGACGACAAGGCCACCCTCCACCGACGCAACGGTCGTTTCGTATAAACGACGCGCGCCCGACGCGCACCCGCGATTGGCGGTGACCAGCGCCTGCAGCGGGCCGCTAAGGTCGAGCAGGTTCATCTGCTCGTACGCCAGCAGCACCACGCGCCGGGTTCTGCCTTCGGTCATCAGCGCAGTGTCCTTCGGTTCGCTGGTCGCCGGAGCGCGTGATACATCACGATTGGGTGTACTCATCGCCGACGCCTTTCAAAACCCGGGTATTCGAAATCGAGGGCTACACCATACGCCGTCGATCGGCCGTAGCGCTCGGCGATTCCGGCCAGTGCGCGATCCAGTGCATGGGTCGACAGCATGTCACCGAAATCGGGCAAGAGGATACCCGGCCGCCTGGATCGGGCGACAACCGGCTCGGGAACGAAAACGAGTCCATGTTTCGACGTCACCGGCTGCATCGATGCGGCCACCGCGTAACCCTGACTGCGGCCGGTGCGCGACCATGCATCCACCGTCAGAGCCAGTGCAATGTCGTCGACACCCGCCGTCAACGTCACGCCGACCTGCTCGCGCACGTGCAGCCATGCGTTGGTGTAGGCGGTGCGAATGAAGGCCGAAAGATTCGTGCCGAAGCGCGGCCTGAACACGTCACTGTCGTGCATCGAACTCCATTGCGGCACGCCGATCTGCGCGCCGACCACTGCTGCAGCCTCGTGGCCTGCAATCGCTTCGATCAAGGCGAGCGAAACGGGAATCGCGGCACTGATGCCCGCGCTCGACACGATGTTGCCGTCGGCGACATAGCGGACGTTGCGTTGCCAATGGGTATCCGGATAGCGCGTCGCACGCAGGTCCTCGGTGTCCCAATGCGCGGTGGCGCGACGACCTTTCATCAAGCCGGTGTTCGCGACGACCAGCGCGCCATCGCAAATGCTCACGAGTGTTGCGCCTTTCGCCGCTTGTCCGCTGATCCACGCCAACAAGACCGGATCGCTGATCCGGCGCACCGCCGGCACGATCACGTAATCCGCGCCGTCGGGCACATCCACATCGAATTGTGCGGTCGTCGAACGCGGTTCGATCTGCAGCGCGGGACGCATCTTCAGCGGTCCGGCATGGGTGGCCAGCGCGATCATGTCCGCTGCGCCCGATTGCGCGAGGATGCCGTAGGGCACGACAAAATCCGTGAGCTCGACCGTGCTGCTGTCGCTGCCGTTCTCGCCGACGACGGCAATCAGCGGTCGCTGCCTTCCGAAACGCGCGTGATAGGGCGCGATCGTTTCTTCGTGCACGGGCGTGCCGGCCAGCGCCAGAATGGAGGCGACTACCTCGCTCGCCTGTGCGCCTGAAACACCGAGCAGCAGCATCGCTGCCGTGATCAGTCGCGCGATGAAATTACACACAGCCATTCCGAACACATTCGTCTCCTAGTCAATCAACGGGAGAACGAATCCTCGGCTCATAGCGGCCTTGCGTAAATGACACAAAACAGTCAATTCCTGCCAGCCACCGAGCAGGCAGGCGTTGATCCAGAAATCGATGCGCGCGAGCGATCATGACTTCTCCCTCTCGCCAGAGAGGAGCGGGAGAACAAGCAAGCCTAAGCCCTCCATTCAAGCGGTGAGCCGGGCTTTAGCGCGGCATGCCGCACGCCGGCGAACGGCTGCACGTGGCTGCGCAGACCAGGCTTTCGGACAGGGTTGCCGAGGTTGGGCGGGGATGGTTTCCGCCGCGTACCTGTCTTGAGCATGCGAAAACAGATGAAGTCGCCGCCACGATCCCCACCTGAATCCTCCCCTTGAAGGGGAGGACTTCAAAGCAGTGCGTTCGGATTACGCGGAACCCATCACCGCAAACTCACCGTCTGCCGCTTCCACGCTGCGTCCTGCCATCGATAAAACAGGCTCAATGCATTCGGTTTGTCGGCGTGTTTTTCGACAGCCAGCGTTTCCAGATCGAGCACTTCGAAACTCTGCACGAACTTGCCCGCAATCCTCGCTTCACGCGCGGCGAGCAGTTTCCTTGCACCCGGCACCCAGCCAGCGAACTCGACGTAGCCGACATCCGGCGCATCGCCGGTCGGTGGCACGACATCGATGGTCCAGCCCGAGCTTCCCTGATGGAACACCCACAACTCGCGCCACGCATC
>JBDSBK010000194.1:0-6107 GCA_039921645.1 Dokdonella sp. | reverse complement strand
TTGCGCATGACCGGCCTCATTGTCCGCGAGCCTGGAAGAGTTCGGTGTTGTTGTCGACGTTGGTATCCAGGAAATCGAAGTCCGAATAGAACGTCACTACCGGCGTGGTGCCGTCGAGGCCGATGCGCGCGCCGGTGATCAGCTGCGGCGAGCCGCCGCCGACCGCGGGGAAGCCCTGGCCGACCGGTGTCAGGGTCGCCGTGGTGCCGGTGATCGTGGTGTAGCCGACTTCACTGAGATTGGTGCCGATATCCACGCGTTCGTACGCGAGTCGCGCCGCCGTGGTGGCGCCGACGGCATACACGTCGAGGAAGATGTTGGTCGTGGCGGTCGTAGTCAGCTGCGCGTTGGTGCCGGTGCCGTTGGTGTCGTAGCGCCAGATTTCCGAATGCCCGGTCGCGGTATCGAAGCGCAGGTAGAAGAGGTAGCGGCCGCTGGAATCGAGGCTCGGGCTCGCGGCGAGAATGGTCGCTGCGCCCGGCGCCTGCTTGAACGCGGTCGTGCCGGTCAAGGTGGTGTCGTGGCGGAACACGAGATGGTTCGCCGCCGCATTGGTGCCGGTCGGATTGCAGATCGAATCGAACGCGAGGAATTGTCCGTTGCCGCTGCGGTTCAGTCGTGGATTGTTGGCCGTGCAGGTGCCTGTCTGCACGATCGGCGCCTTCACGGTCCAGACCGCGCCGGCAAGCGTCGCATACACCACGCGCTTGACGCCGTTCGCGGCGCCGGTCAGCGCGGCGCATTCGGACTCCCACGCGATGCGCGTGCCGTCCGTGCTGATGGATGGGTTCACGTTGTCGAGCGAGTACTGGCCGCCGCTGTCGCAATTGCTGGTCGCTGTGACCGTGGAAAGCGCGTTCGTCGAGCGATCGTAGCGATAGATCTGCGCACTGCCTGCGCTGGTGAGTCGTGCGGCGATAGCGACGTAGCGTCCATCGACAGCGCCGACCGTTCCCGACGTCGCGACACTGTCGATGCTGCCGGTCGCATCGACGACCAGCGCGGAAGCGCGCGCAAAGCTCGCCCCGTTCCAGACGAAGACCTGGGCGAGCAGGTTCGGATTGTCCGCAGTCAGGTTCGCATCGGAAATGAATGCGGTGACCTTGCCGGTGTCGTCGACCGCGGGTTTCGTGTTGTCGATGGGTCGCAGCACGATCGTGCCGTTCTTCAGCGTGACGCTCTGGCCGCTGGTGTTGGTCAGCTGGCGCAGCACATTGGTGAGGGTCGCGTCGCAGGCGCTGCCGACGCGGATGTTGTCGAGCAAAAGCGCGGAGTCGAATCCGTTGTCGTTCTGGTCGAGCACCGCATAGCGCAGCGTGACGGCGCTACCGGAGGTCAGCGTCGCCGGCAGCGGCACGCAAACGTGCTGCCAAGCGCCCATGCCGAAGCGCAACACGGTGCCGGTGACCGCAGCCGGGCCGCTCACCGTCCAGTTGCTCTGCCCCAGTCCGCTGCACGGCACGTTCGGAAAGTTCGAGAAACTGCTGCCGTTCGCCTTGCACGAGCTGCCCGACCAGATGCGCGTGCCATTTGCCTGCAGGTCGAACAAGTCGTCGAAGTTGTCGCCCTGGTCCTGTTCGCTGGTCGGATAATTCCAGTCGAAGCTGATTACGGCGGGCGCCGTCGGCAGCGTGAACGTCTGGCTCATCGTGGCGAGGTCGTAGTCCGACGTCGTATTGCCGTCGTAAAGCTGCGCGGCGCCACCGCGGTTGTCGGGTCCGGTGGAAAGGATCGCGAAGTAGTTGCCGACCGGCTCGCCAGGCGGCTGCGGCACGACCGTTCCGACGGGCAAGGTGGCGATGTTGCTGGCGCGGATCACCGCGGCTGCATTCGTTCCACCCGTGGTCCAGCCGCTGAGGCTGCCGCTTTCGAAATCGCCGTTCGTGACGGTTTGTGCATGAAGGTTTCCGCCGAAGGCGAGGGCGGCTGCAATGGCGATCCGTGCCTTGGTGAATGACGAAGTCTTCATGGCGATGGATCGTGTCCGGTGTTGCCGGCAACCAGGTCCTGTTCGAACAGGAATCGATCGCGCAGCGTGAAAGTGCGCGTGGCCTGCTTGCCGGCCACGGTCGAGGAAACGCGATACGACGCCGGAGCCAATCCATCGATCCGATAGTAGCCCCACGCATCTGAATGGACTTCAGCAAGGACCTTGCCAGTCGTGTCGGTGACCGTGACGGGCGCATTGGCGCAAGGTTTGCCCGCATCGGTCACGCGGCCGGCAAGGCCGAGGCTCAGGGTGATCGGGAAATCGATCCGCGTCACCGCGCCTGCCTTGACCTCGACGCGGCGCGCGCGATTCGTCGGCTGGTACTCGAGTGGAAGCTTCTCTGTATCCAGTTCCAGCGAGTAGATGCCCGGTGGCAGATCGGCCAGATAGAAACGGCCGTTCGCATCGACTTCGCCACGGATATGGCCGTCCACAAGGACGCCGGTGCCGCGTGTACGCGAGCTGTCGAAGGACGCGTCCGCAGCCTGGATTCGACCGGAAATGCCACCGATGCTGAGCAGTTCCGGACGAAACGATCCGCGTGCGATACCGGACGGCGTCACCGCGAAATCGGCGACCAGGGCGAGGCTGAACACGCGTCCAGGATCGGGCTTTTCGTTGCGCAGCAAAGGATCGTCGAGGTACTGAGCATGCAGCGAAAGGCCCGGATACAGCTCACCAGCGGCATCCAGCAGGAAACCTGCGCGCCCTTCGCCGGCGAGAATTCCGGCGGACCATCCGATGTGCCTTCCCGCCAGTTGCCAGCCATCGGCGATCAGCGCGGCTCGATGGCCGAGGGCGGTGTCTTGCGTCAGCATCGCGCGGAGGCCATAGCCAGCGGCGTAGCGGTGTTCGATTTCGAGATCGGTGCGCGGGTTGTAGCGCGTGACGGCGACGCGCCAGCCCGGCTGCGGCGACCAGTTGCCGTAGAACGTGTAGCGCCCATCGAAGTCGGGACGGGCGCTCAGGGCCAAATTGGCGCGCGGTTGCCAGGCAAAGGCCGGTTTCACGAAGTCGATCGGCGCGGTGCCTGCGTCGCGGTAGTGCCGCGCGACGAGGGATGCTCGCAAACTCGATCCGAACGCCCAACCGGCTTCCGCACTTTCGTCTTCGCGTTTGGTTGAATCGGGCGAGACGAAGCCGGCATCGAAATGCTGGAAGCTCGCGTGCCAGAACGCCGCGCCGCGCGCGCCATCGCCGAACACCTGCCACGCGTTGCCATCCTCGCCGCGCGCCGCGAACGCGGCCCAGGAACCGAGGCCCCGCAGCGACGTCGCTGCGCCTACCAGCGCGTTGCGCTGGCCGCCGATCGTCTGCACCGCCGCGAGCGTGGTCAGGTTGTTGGTCAGGCCTTGCCGCCATTGATAGAAGCCGGCGCGCTCGCCGCCCGCGGAGGAATTGGAATCGAGCGGATTGGAGGTCGAACCAATACCTGCCTGCTGCACCCAAACGCCGGCGGGCAGCATCTGGTCGGCCGCCTGCGCAGTGACTTCCTCGACACGCAAGGGCGTATCCGGATGGCCGCGTTCGTACACCGCGATTTCCCGGTGCGTCCCGGACGCTGCCTGGTTGGTGAATTCGTAGCTGCCGTCGAGACGGATCGTGGTACGCGCGATCACCTGGCCATTGCTGCGAAGCTCGGCGACGCCGCCCGGCGGTCCCTTGCCGCGCACGTTGCGCGGCGCATCGAAGCGGCTGGCTGCGAGTTCGCCATAGGCCAGCGTCGGTCCGAATGCGATCGAGGGCCTGTTGCTCGCGGCAACTTGCGCACCGGTCAGATAAAACGTCGACAGCAGGGCATTGAGACCGACGATCTGCCGCCCGAGCAACTCCCGATGACCGCCGGATCCGGTGACCCACGACCAGGTGTCGAAGCGCCGCGCGCCGTTGAGATCGTCGTTGTATCGCGCGCGCCAATAGCCCGCACCGAGTGCGCCACCCAGGTCGGTGGTGAGGGCGGCATGGTCGTCGCGATCATCGTGCACGTAGTCCAGTTCGCTGCGGATCTGCGAAAGACTCGCGAATGGCGCACGCACGTCCGCGGCCAGCTGTTCCTGTGGTGCGGATTGGGCACGGGTTTCCGGCGCGCTTGTCCACGACGTGTCGACGCGCAGCGCATACTCAGCCGGATCGAATCGCACGTCGCTGGCGAACGCCTTCGCCAGCGTATTCGTATCGACATAGACATAGCCCTGCACCTCGTGCAGCGCGGAACTTGGCAGGGACGCAGTGCCCAGTGGAGTCTCGACCCGATAGCCCGCGTCGTCGTGTTCGGCATGCAGTGACAGCGCCTCGAGGAAGTACTCGAGTGCGACCAGCGTTTCGCCGCCGGGCTGCAGGATGATCGGGATGCCGTTGCCCAGTTCGCGCCCGTTGAGCTGGGCCACTGCGAGTTGCGGTGCGGCCTGCGTACTCACGCCGCGAGTGCTGCCGGCATCATCCTGGTAGACCGACATCGGCCCGAGTGGATCGGGTGCGTCCGGGCTGGCGGCGACGACGCTGGCCGGCAGCGCGAGCAGGCCTGCCAGAACCGCAGCGCCGACTGGGTAATGTGCGCGCGTCGACGTCATGTCAGTGCGCGCGCGATCAGCCGCCGTCGGCAGCCGCTATCTCGGCCTGCGCGTCCAGTGACGCATCGCCGAAGTGGCCGCTCAAGCTGATCACATAGTGTCCGGCCGCAAGTGGCTTGGAATAGGTTCCGTTGATCGTGCGCGTACTGGCGGGCAATACCGCCTTCGCAGGTATGCGCCCGCCGGCAATTGCGCCAGGCGGCAATTTCATGTCCGGCAGATCCGGATTGACGACCGCGGGGACCTTGCCCTTGCCAGGAAACGCCTTGGCGGGATACACGACGTACTGGCCATCGAAGCGCGTGGTCGCATTGCCGGTGGTCGTCACGTCGAGGTGGAAGCCGTTCTTGTCGGCGCTGACCGAATTGATGGTGCCGTTGCGCGTGATCGAGCCAACATGCGCATACACGGCAGCGCCGAGGCGAAAGCGCACGCGCAGGGTCGCTGGTGCTTCCTTGGCCGGATCGGCCGGCGGAATTTCGTCGAAATAGGCCATGACGCGATGCTCGCCCGGGCCGAGCGGTACGGCGGGACGGATCGCCAGGCGCACGGCCTGCGACTTGCCCGCAGGCAGGTCGAACTCGACCGGATTGATCACGGTCCATCGATCAAGCGAGGTTTCGTCCGGGGGCAGCACCTTCACCTCGTTGTTCGTGTCGAGGGTCCAGTTGCTCAGCGAGACGCGCACACGCTTGTCTTCATTGGTGTAGTTGTAGAGGCGGAAGGCTTGGGTTTGCGCCGCATCCTCGAGCGAGATGTCGAGGATCTGCGGGCTGATCGCGACCTGCGCGAACGCGGTGCCGGCCAGGCCGGTTCCGAGGAAGCTGGCCAGCCAGAAGATGAGACGTAAGTGGCGCGACATGATCATGTGCCCTCGGCGGTGATGACGAGGCGGCCTGAGTAGTGACCCCCGACCCGCAGGTTACGCAAATCGAACTCCAACAACACGTCGCCTTCGAGCATCTGGCTGTGCGTATCGGTGCTCACCGTGCGCGGTGCGCGCGGTATGACCCTGATCGGCAGGGACTCGCCCGCTTTCTCGTCGCTGGCAAGCGCCGCTGGCCCGGCCAGTGATTCGATGCGCGCCGTGACGCCAACGTTGACGGGGGTGCGACCCGCAGGCAGTTGCATGCGCCAGACCCGATGCAGCTCGCGCGTCACTGTGAGGCGCACCGGAGGCACCCGGATCGTGCCAGGTGACACCAGTTGCGTGCCTATCGCCATCGCGCGACGGGCATCTCCCAGAAGAGGCTGGACCGCCTGGTCGGCGATGTCGTCCAGCCGGATCGGCGCCACGTCCAGACTGGTCGTGGCTATCGTCAACTGTGCACCGCCACTGCTCAGCGTGGCGGGAAGCTCTAGCGCCGATGCCGCCTGTGTCACCAGGACGCCGGCCAGCAAGACCGTGGCCAGGCGTTGATTGAGTGTGCACGCGCGCATCGCCTGATGCCTTGCAGGATCAGGTTGCAGTGACAGCGATCGTGTACTGCTGTGCGCCCGTTCCGACGTAGGCGCCGGCGATGGTCGCGTTGGTCAGGTCGAGCGAC
>JBDSBK010000193.1:0-6763 GCA_039921645.1 Dokdonella sp. | reverse complement strand
CCGCCTCGAGCGCGCTGACCATCACGTAATACCCGTCAGGATCGCGGAGTGCAAATTCCCTGGTTCCCGTGTTGGGATTCACGCTGGGTTCTTCTTCGAGCTCCGATACGAGTGCGCGTGCCCTCGGCAGCGCTTCGTCAAAATCATCCACGCGAAAAAACAAGAGGAGTCCGTTGCCAGGTTCAGAATGGTCGGGGCTGGCCAGCGACGGGTGTTCGTGCGCGCCCCACTGATGCAGACACAGCAGGACCGTTCCATCCGTGTCGCGGATTTGTCCGAAATAATCGTGTTCGGGAGTCGCGTGTGCTTGACCGAACAGCGACTGATACCACGTGAAGCTGCGGGCGACATCCGCCACACCAATGATGGTCCACGTGCGTTTCATCGTTTCTCCCTGCGCTTGGACATTTGAACAAGCGGCACGCCAAAAGGCGGCGAATCCGGTGTTTGCTACATCCGTTCGATGGACGCTTCAGGTGTCTGCTTCTGCGACACAGTCGGCTTCCAGTTCGACAAGCCACTCGCGGTCGATGAAGCCTTTGACTTCGACGAACGTACACGCCGGCTTGATGCGTGCGAATGTTTCGCCATGGGCACGAGCGGCTTCTTCCCAGCGCGAGATGTCGGTGAGCATGATTCTCGTGCGGACGACACTGTCGAGCGGCAAGCCGGCATCGGCAATGGCTTGAGCAACGATCTCCAGGCAGCGCCTGGTCTGTCCGTACACGTCACCGGGTGTAGCCACGCCGCCATCGGGCGCAATAGGTGCGGTTCCCGCGACGGCCAGGTGGCATCCCACGCGGACTGCGCGCGAGAAGCCGATACATGGCTCCAGAGGTGAACCGGATGAGACGAGTGCTCGCATGGGGATCTTGTCCGATTGTTCGCTTGGCTTTGCACCGTGTTGCTCGGGATGTGACCAGCACCTGCGGCGCGGAGCTGGAGTCTATCGCGGCTGCTCGCAACGGTCTGCTCGAGTGACTCTTCAAGCGCCGCTGAGCACCTTGATCAGATAGCGACTGCCCGCAATCGGATTGGGTCGATACGGTGCAGTGTCCTCGAAACCGAATTGTTCGTAGAGGCGCTGCGCCTCGACCATGGTGGGCAGGGTGTCGAGGACGACATCGGCGAAGCCCATCGCAAGCGCCTCGCTCAGAATGCGTGACACCAGTGACTTGCCTACGCCGAGTCCGCGTGTACCCGGGCGCACAAACAGGCGTTTCATCTCGGCGCGCGCACCGCCGGCATCGCGGAGCGCCACGCAGCCAACGGGAGTCGTGCTGTGTGTGGCGAGAAGCAAGCGGCCACGCGGAGGCGCGTAAGCACCTGGGAGCGCATGGACCTCGGACTCGAAGTCCTGGAATGAAAGGTCGACGCCGAGCAGGGATTGATACTCGCGCAACAGGACGCGGACCGTGGCGATGTCGTCAGGCGTGGTGGCTTGGAAAATTCGCAGCATGGCAAGTATCAAAAAGCTTGACGTTGGGACTGACGAGTTACTTTCGTGGAAAGTGGCCGATTGAACATATGGCCTCGTACAACTGGATTCCGTTATGGTCGCAGGGACATCTGTCGAGTTGAGCAGCGGCGAAGGGAGATACGCGACTGCAACCGTTCGTCTGCCGAAAAGCAAATCACTCGGTCACACGTGAATGGTTACGTGCCAGATGCTTGTCTAGGAGCCCTGGGCGAAGTATGCCCCGTAGGCGCCCCGACCGATGAAGCTCTCTCGACGTACGCCCTCCGGAGCCAGCGCCGCTGCCCGTGCGAGGAGTCGTTGACCTACCACTTGCCATTGCGACTCAACGCCGAGACTCTGTGGGAAGACCGTGGCCATCGTGCCGACGGCAAAACAGACTTCTGGGTCGTTGGTCTGCGCTCCCCCGAGAGCCTTGAAGGCTTCGCCAAAAAGGATCTTCGTGTCTAGGTCTCCCGACAAGCCAGTGAGGTACGGCGGCTCGGTTTGGGAGTACCAAGACAGAAACATCAGACGAAGCGCGGTTTCTCGATCTCGCCCTCCGACCTGCCAGCGCGCCAGAATCAAATCAAGCGCCTCGCCTGATGAAGGCAACCGGCCAGCGCATACGTACCGATTCTCGACGGCGGTAATCTCTTCCAGGGAAGTCATCGCCGCCCCTGCCTTTTTCGACGCGCGGACCATCGCAGATTGATGGGGACGTCAGCATGCAAGCCGGCGCACTTGGCTGCGCCAGCTGCATAAATGCTAGAGCCCTCGAATGCGACAGGCAGCGAGCAGCAAACCAAACCCGATGATCCACAGCCATGGCGCCGCTGCACCCACCGCTATAAGGCCGAAACTCGAAGCAATGGCGAGTACGTAGAGCACAAGCGAGATGACCCACACAACCATGGTCGGAGCTTTGCCGGAATTGCGCATGTCGATGCCTTGGCCTTTGCAGAGTGAGAAGAGAGGTTTCTGAAATCCGACGCCCAAGCTACGTGGCCGCGGGGGCTGCAGCACATGATTGCACGGGAAACTTTATCCCGCACGATTCGCTTGCCAGGGGACTGCCCAACGTCGCCAGAACGATGACGAAAGGTCGCCTGCGTGGGTGCCGCGGACAACCGGGCTATGGTCGCCGTCCTTGAGTTTGCCTGGAGATGCCATATCCGGCCCTTCCGGGGACTCGTTGAAACCCGGTCGATGCTGTCACTCGACACGGGCATCTGCAAGCGAGGCGCCGCGCCTTCGCAAACAGGACTCACGCGAGCGCCATCATCATTTCTGCGGCAGAGCCCCATGCTCTGATCGGCGCGTCGTCCGCTGTCGATCGTGAGCCCTCCCAACGCTAAATTAAGATGTGCCGTGCTATATGCGCGTGCGTCCATCGCTGCATCCCGGTACGCTTCGCGGCCGTCGTCGCGCCGTCCCCCGGCATACAAGAAGAGAACCATGCGATTCCTGAAAATACTCAGTGTGCTGGTCGTGCTCGCGCTGATCGTCGGCGGCATCGTGCTGTGGACGTTGCCGGCCGACGTCGCATACCGCTACGGTGCCAAATACCTGGGGCCGGTCGCATTGACCGGTCTGCGTGGCACGGTATGGGATGGCCACGCCGATGGCGTCAGCGTGTTCGGTCGCGATATCGGCGAGCTCGACTGGCATGCGCAGAAGCGCCCGTTGCTCGGCGGCCAGGTGGTTGCGGACCTGCGCATCAAGGGCGCGGATGTCGATGCGGCGGGTCTCATCACGCGCATGGGCGGTGGCACGATCACGGCGCGCGATCTTCGGTTTCGCATGCCCGCAGACCTGCTTGCGCCGGTGCTGGCACTGGGCGACCTGAAAATACTCGGGACCGTCAACGGCATGGTCAGCGAGGCAACCCTGTCCGGCAGCGTGTTGCGCACCGCCAGCGGCAATGGACGCTGGAGCGAGGCGGGTGTTTCCGGCAACGTCGAGGCACGCTTTTCGGACATGCTCGGCGAGTTCGCGAGTCAGCCCGACGGCAGCATCGGCGGCACGGTGCACGACGACGGCACCGGCAATCTCGCCGTCGACGGCAAGTTCCACACGAGCTTCGGCGCATTCGACGTGCAGGCGACGCTGGCTGCTCGCAACGACGACCAGCAGGTGATGGAGGCATTGCATCACATTGGCGAGCTGCAGGCCGACGGCACATCGAAGCTGGTCATCCATGGCCAGATGTTGAAACTGCTTTGAGCACGCTCGTGACGGGCGATTTCCTCGCCCGCGCGCTCGCCGTCGCGCAGCGCGCGGCGGATGCGGCCGAAGCCGTGATCGGGCCGCGTTACCGTAGCCAGGATTTTTCGGTCGTGACCAAGGCCGACGCGACACCGGTAACCGAAGCCGATCGCGAAGCGGAGGCGACGATCAAGCGCGTGCTGCGCAGCGCGTTTCCGGAGCATGCGTTCTACGGCGAAGAAGAAGGGCGCGAAGGCGACAGCG
Source organism: Dokdonella sp. (assembly GCA_039921645.1). Lineage (GTDB taxonomy): Bacteria > Pseudomonadota > Gammaproteobacteria > Xanthomonadales > Rhodanobacteraceae > Dokdonella_A. The sequence goes on along the minus strand of JBDSBK010000193.1, from coordinate 2,835 downwards.
ACTTCCTCTGGCTCATCGATCCGATCGACGGCACCAAGGCCTTCGTCCGCGGCTATCCGATGTTCTCGACCCAGATCGCACTGATGCACGCAGGCGAACTCGTGCTCGGCGTATCGGCCGCTGGCGAATACGGCGAGCGCGCGTGGGCCGTGCGGGGTGGCGGCGCGTACTTGAACGGTCGTCCGATCCAAATTTCGGGTGCAAGCGAGTTCGGGCCGCAGGCCGCGATTTCGACCGGCAATCTCAAGTCCCTCGCCGCATCGCCGGCGCGTTGGGAGGCCTATGCGAACCTCGTGCGCCGCGTCGGCCGCATCCGCGGCTACGGCGATTTCCTGCATTACCACCTGCTTGCGCGCGGTGCGATCGACCTCGTCATCGAATCGGATCTGAATATCCTCGACATCGCGCCGCTGGTGGTGATCGTGCGCGAAGCCGGCGGCATGTTCACCGACCTCGATGGGAGCGATATCGGCCTGGACACGCGCAGCGCGCTGGCCGGGCCGGCGGCGTTGCATGCGCAGGCGCTTTCGATGTTCGCGATTCCGCCCGCTCAGGTTTGAGCTGCCCCGGCGCGACCCTCGAGTCCGGTCTTCGTGGCGTACAATCGCCGCATGCCAAAATCACCGATCATCCATGCGACGCGCCCGCTGGAAACCAGCCGTTTCCTGCGCGCCGAAGAAGTCGATCTCGAATTCTCGAACGGCGAGAAGCGCACGTTCGAACGCCTGCGCAGTTCCGGCCTCGGAGCCGTCATCATCGTGCCGATGCAGGACGACGACACCGTCCTGCTCGTGCGCGAATACGCGGTCGGCATCGACGCTTACGAACTCGGGCTGCCGAAAGGACGCCTCGATCGCGATGAAACGGCCGAGCAGGGCGCCAATCGCGAATTGAAGGAAGAGGTCGGCTTCGGTGCGCGCGAGCTGCATATCCTCGGGCGGCTGTCGGTGTCGCCTGCCTACATGACGGCGATGACGCACGTGGTGATCGCGCGCGACCTGCATCCGGAACGCCTCGTCGGCGACGAGCCGGAAGAACTCGAAGTGGTGCCGTGGAAATTGTCCGAGCTGCATCGGCTGCTGGAACAGCCCGAGGTCAGCGATGGTCGTTCGATCGCGGCGTTGTTCATGGCGCGCGAATACCTCGCCGGTCGCTTCCGACCGCAGCCATGAGTCACGATCTCGAACGTCTCGCCCGTGCTGCCGGCGATATCGCCGCGCGCGCGGCCGCCGCGATCATGGAGGTGTATTCCTCCGATTTCGCGGTCGAGCAAAAGGACGACCGCTCGCCGCTGACGGCGGCCGATCTCGCCGCGCATCGCATCATCGTTGCCGGACTCGAAGCGCTGACGCCCGCGTTGCCGGTGTTGTCGGAAGAATCGGCAACGATCGCATGGGGCGAACGATCGCGCTGGTCGCGTTACTGGCTCGTCGACCCGCTCGACGGCACGCGCGAATTCGTCAAGCGCAATGGCGAATTCACCGTCAACATCGCGTTGATCGACGATCACCGCCCGGTACTCGGCGTCGTGCAGACGCCGGTGACAGGCGAGCTCGCCTGCGCCTGGGAAGGCGGTGGCGCATGGCTCGCGGACGCCCCCGGCGCACGCCAGCGTCGCATCGGCACGCGCCGGCGTGGATCGCCGCTCGTGGTTGCGGGAAGCCGCTCGCACGCTTCCGCGCACGAAGCCGAATTGCTCGCGCGGCTCGGACCCTGCGCAAAGATGCCGCTGGGCTCGTCGTTGAAATTCGTGCGTATTGCAGCCGCCGAAGCGGATCTGTACCTGCGTCTCGGCCCCACCTCGGAATGGGATACCGCGGCAGGTCAGTGCGTGCTCGAACAGGCGGGCGGCGCCGTGCTCGATTTCAGCGGGCGCCCGTTTCGTTACAACACGCGCGACTCGCTGCTGAATCCGGATTTCATGGCGGTGGGCGACAGTGCGGCGGATTGGTCGGTATTGTTCGCCGGGCCTTGATCGAACGCGCGGCTTACAGCCAAGGCAGTTGTGGGAGCGGCTTCAGCCGCGATGCGATTCTTCGCGCTTCGAGACCACCATCCCCACCCAACCCTCCCCTTGAAGGGGAGGGCTTTGGAGAATCGCGGCTGAAGCCGCTCCCACAAAAAGAAGACGCCACTTGCGCAAGAAAACTTCTTCCCTGCGGACGCCGACCCCATGAGGCAGCACCCGGCATGACAACCGATGCGACGAAACCCTCCATCGACAGCTTGCTTTCCATCATGGCGCGCCTGCGCGATCGCGAGCGCGGATGTCCATGGGATGTCGAGCAGAACTTCGACACGATCGCGCCGTACACGATCGAGGAAGCCTACGAAGTCGCGGATGCGATCGATCGTCGCGACTACACGGACCTGCGCGACGAACTCGGCGACCTGTTGCTGCAGGTCGTATTCCATGCGCAGATGGCGAACGAGGCGGGGCACTTCGCCTTTGCCGATGTGGTCGCGGCGATCTGCGACAAGATGATCCGGCGCCATCCGCATGTGTTCGCCGATGCGCAAAAGAAACCGGATGCGGTTGCGCAGCTCGCCAACTGGGAAGAGCTCAAGGCTGGCGAACGCGCGGCGCAGGGCAGTGTCGACGACAGCGCGCTCGCGGGCATTTCGCGCGGCATGCCGGAATGGCAACGCGCGTCGAAGCTGCAGAAAAAGGCGGCGCGCGTCGGCTTCGACTGGCCGGATGTGACGCCGGTGTTCGACAAGCTGCACGAGGAAATCGACGAAGTACGCGCCGAATTCGCGAACGGCAGCGATGCCGATCGCCTCACCGACGAGATTGGCGACGTGTTGTTCGTCTGCGTGAATCTCGCGCGCCAC
>JBDSBK010000192.1:0-2771 GCA_039921645.1 Dokdonella sp. | reverse complement strand
ACCGTGTCGCCCTTCTTTTCGGTCTGCTCGATCTGCACCGGCATCCAGCCCAGCGATTGTGCGAACCAGCTGCGCGCGACGCGCTTGCGGTCGCTGCCGGGTTCGCCTTCGCGCTGCATCAGCACGGTTGCGAACTCGCCGGCGGGAACTTTCAATGTCTCGCTCGAGGCGCGCGTGTAGCGCATTTGCTCGATGCGGTCCTTGACCGCGACCTTGTAATCGAAGCTCGTTGCGCCGTGCGTGAGGTCGCTGGCGAGCGCGAGCGTGACGGCTTGGCGATCGATGATGCCGGCGGCGATCGGATAGCGGTAGTCGCCATCGCCTTCGGTGACGTGCACTTCGCCGGCCTTCCAGTCGAAACCGGCGTGACGGATCTTCTGCTTGAATGCGGCGTCCTGATGGAAGTCGTAGGCCAGCGCTTCGGGTCGTCCATCCTTCCAGCGGAAGCGTGAGGTTTCGACGATGTGCACGCCGGCAAGCTTGGCCATGCCCGCGGTGCCGTGCGTTTCACTGCGCAGGGTCCAGCTGCCGTCGCCGTTGTCGCTGAGATCGAGCGTGGTGCGACCCAGTTCGCTGCCATTGCGCAGGGTCGCATAGTCGGCGTGGAACGGTTTGATCGCGGCGTCGGCTGCATTCGCAGTCGCGCCGGCGGCCAGATGGATGGCAAGGAGGGTGAGCAGGATTTTCATGAAGGCGTTCCGCGAGTCGAAGCACGAGTGTCGCCGCACGCCCCTGAACGGGACTTCAAACGAGACGGCCGTTGTCGGCAAGCTGCAGTGGCGAGGCGAGCAAGCGACCATCCAAGCTCACGCCCGTTGCGCCGAGCGCGATGCGACATGCGGCAATCAGCGCAACGCATTCGACCAGCAACCTGTGTTCTTTTTCCAGCAGCCGTTCCGCCAGTGCTTCCGGTGTATCGCCCGAAACGATCGGGATTTGCGCCTGCGCAATCGGCGGCCCGCCATCGAGTTCGGCGGTCACGTAATGCACGCTTGCGCCATGCGTCGCATCGCCGGCCTCGAGCACGCGCCGGTGCGTGTGCAGACCGGGGTATTTCGGCAGCAGCGATGGATGAATGTTGATGATGCGTCCGAGCCACGGCGCGAGCGCCACCGGGTCGAGGATGCGCATGAAGCCCGCGAGCACGACCAGGTCCGGCTGGTGCGCGGCAACGCGCGCGAACAGGTCCGCATCGAACGTCGCGCGGTCCGGATAACTTTTCGGATTGAGTGCAAGCGTCGGAATGCCGGCGTCTTCAGCCCGCCGCAACGCGATCGCCTGCGCCTTGTCGCTCGCAACCAGCACGATGTCGATCGGCAAATCGTGCGCACGCCGCGCATCGATCAGGGCCTGCAGATTGGAGCCACGACCGGACGCGAGTACCGCAACGGCCAGACGCGACGCGTTCATCCGGCGATGTGCACGCGCTCGTCGCCGTGCGCCGTTTCGACCGCACCGATGGTCCACGCGGTCAGTCCCAGCGCTTCGAGCGCGTCGAGCGTGATGCCGACCTGGCCCTGCTGCACGATCAGCGCGTAGCCGATACCGCAATTGAACGTGCGCAGCATTTCATCGCGCGCGACCTTGCCTTCTTCCTGCAGCCAGTCGAACAGCGCAGGCCGCTTCCACGCCGCGCTGTCGAGCGCGATACCGAGACCTTCCGGTACCACGCGGATGATGTTTTCCTTGAGCCCGCCGCCGGTGATGTGTGCCATGCCGTGGATCGGCTGCTGCTTGAGCAACTGCAGGATCGGCTTGACATAGATCGTGGTGGGCGCCATCAGCGCATCGGCCAGACTGACGCCGCCGAGGTCGAGGTCGAATGGGTTGCCTGCGCGTGCGACGATCTTGCGCACCAGCGAATAGCCGTTCGAATGCGCGCCGCTGGAGGCGATGCCGATGATCGCGTCGCCGGCCTTGATCTGCGAGCCGTCGATGAGGGCCGATTTCTCCACCACGCCGACGCAAAAGCCGGCGAGATCGTATTCGCCGGGCGGATACATGTCGGGCATCTCGGCGGTCTCGCCGCCTATCAGGGCGCAGCCGGCGAGTTCGCAGCCCCTCGCGATGCCGCCGACCACGCTGACCGTGGTCTCGACGTCGAGCTTGCCGGTCGCGAAGTAATCGAGAAAGAACAGCGATTCGGCGCCCTGCACGAGCACGTCGTTGACGCACATGCCGACCAGGTCGATGCCGATGGTGTCGTGGCGGCCGAGGATCTGCGCGAGTTTCAGCTTGGTGCCGACGCCGTCGGTGCCCGACACGAGCACGGGTTCGCGGTAGCGTCCGCCGAGCTCGAACAAAGCACCGAAACCGCCGAGTCCGGCCATGACCTCGGGCCGGAACGTGCGCTGGACCAGCGGCTTGATCCGTTCGACGACTTCGTTGCCCGCGTCGATGTCGACGCCGGCAGCGCGGTAACTCAGGGCTTCTTTGTCAGCGGACATGTGGTGGCGCCGGCTCTCGCGGGGGCGCGCATTCTAGCAGGGGCCAAAAGCGGGAGGGGTTTTGGCGGCCCCGGGCAACGCCCGTCGGCCGCAAGGCCCTCGATCCAGGCGCCGGGAGGTCCCTGGAAATTCCTCATGCTGCGGTTTACTGGCAGACTGGCGCCCGTCTACGACAAGGATGATGAAAGTGCGCCCTTCGTTTCCATTGCGCGTGTTCGGCCTGATCCTGGCGCTGCTGGCGCCGTTTGCCTGGGCCGCGGCGCCGTCCAGCTATACCGGCAAGGCGCCGGTCAATTCGCAATCCGACGATGAACGTGTCGGCGC
>JBDSBK010000191.1:0-4089 GCA_039921645.1 Dokdonella sp. | reverse complement strand
TGCGGCAATGAAGCGGACATTGCGTGTCACATTGAAGGGGAATGGCCATGACGTTCGCGCGCGAGATTCGTCTCGCTCCGTTGGGTTGCCTTGTCTGCGCGCTGGGAGTCGCCGCGCTTCCGATGGTTGCGTGGGCGCAGGACGCGGTACCCGCAGACGCATCAATGCCGGTCGCAGCGCCGGTGCTCACGACGGTCGAAGTGCTTGACCGTCCCGTGCTGGGCAGCAACAAGCTGTCGTTGACCGGCGGCGTCAGTCAGCTCGAAGGGTCGGCCGGCGGCGGATTGACGCCATGGGCCGTGATCGGTGGTTACGGCACGCGCGACGAGGTCGGCGCGAACGCGTATTTCACCCATGTCGGCGTGCAGGACTACCACCTGTCCGACGCCGGCGTTCTCGTCGGCATCCATGACCGGGTCGAACTCTCGTTCGCGCAGCAGCGGTTCAATACCGAGGATGTCGGCGCCGCACTCGGCCTTGGGCGCGGTTTCACGTTTCGCCAGAACATCGTCGGCGTGAAGGTCAAGGTCGCGGGTGACGTCGTGCTCGACCAGGACAGCGCCATGCCGCAGATCGCGGTCGGCCTGCAGTACAAGTCGAACGATCGCGGCGATGTGTTGCATGCGATCGGCGCGAAAAGCGACAGCGGCACCGATTTCTACGTGAGCGCAACCAAATTGCTGCTCGGTCAGAACCTGCTGCTCAACGGCACGCTGCGCCTGACCAAGGCAAACCAGCTCGGCATCCTTGGATTCGGCGGCGACAAGCACGACAGCTACCAGCCCGAATTCGAGGCGTCGGCGGCATATCTGCTCAGTCGCAAGCTCGCGATCGGCGCCGAGTATCGGATGAAACCGGACAACCTCGGCATCGCACGCGAGGACGACTGGTACGACCTGTTCATCGCATGGGCGCCGACGAAACACGTGTCCGTGACGCTCGCCTACGCCTACCTGGGCAACGTCGTGATCAAGGACGACCAGCGTGGCTTGTACGCATCCGTTCAACTCGGCTTCTGACCTTCATTCATTGCGGAGCGAAACCATGATCACGTTTCAAACGAAGCTCGGAGCGATGGCATTGGCGGCGACTCTGTTGCTGACTGTTGCGCCCGACAGCGCGCACAGCGCAGAGAATCCGGCGCCTGCCGACCCTTCGCTCTTGCCGGTGTTCCACCAGTTCGGCGACAAGGCCGGTCTGGTCGCGCTGATGGAGGATTTCATGACCGAGCTGGTCGCCGATCCGCGCACGCGGCCGTTCTTCGCCGATGCCGACCAGAAGCACATCAAGGCGGAACTCGTCGATCAGTTTTGCGTGATCCTCGGCGGCCCGTGCCAGTACACCGGCAAATCGATGAGCGAAGTGCACGCGAAGTTCGGCATCCACGAATCGGAGTTCAACGCGCTCGTCGAAGACCTGCAGATCGCGATGGGCAAGCACGGCATTCCGTTTGGCGCGCAAAACAAGCTGCTGGAAAAGCTCGCGCCGATGCATCGGCAGGTGATCACGCGTCCCTGACGGTTTCTTGCGGCGCGCGGAGCGCGCCTGCGGCAAGGATCGACGGCATGCCGGGCCGCCATGGACAGGACACGCCACCGTTGCGCGCTGCGATACCGCAACGCGCTTGCTTTTCATGTGACAGGGGACATCGACATGACCACTCCGCGCTTGCTTGTGGTATCTCTCGTATTGGCATTGACGGCCTGCGCCGAATCGTCGCAGAAGCCTGCTCCGATGCAGCCTGCGTACCCGCAGGGCAACGCGAAGGCGAGTGCAGCACCAGCCTCCATCGCGGCGCCATCTGCCCGGGCTGTACCTGCCACACCATCGGCAGCGCCCGCCGCGGTGGAAACGCCGGTCGCATCGACGACAGCCGAGAAATCAGGGACTGACGCATCGGTTGTCGACACGGCAAAGAAATCAGGCGAGGCGGCCAAGCCCGCGACGCCATCCGTGAAGCCGCCGCGCAACGATGCTGGCGCGGCGGCCGGTGTTGCAAGCGTACCTGCGGTCGCGCAGAAGCCGATCGTCGCGCCGCTTGGCGCGGCCTCCAGCCTCAGCGGGCATGTCCAGCTCACGTCGGATTCGGCCGTATCTGCCGATGAAGTCGCCACGGTGGCGGTGTATTTCATTCCCGACAAGGGCGCCGTGCATGCGAAGCCGGATCGCTATCTGATGTACACGCACGAAAAGAAATTCGATCCGGAATCGCTCGTCGTGCCCGTCGGCAGCACCGTCAAGTTTCCCAATCGCGACGAAATCCTGCACAACGTATTTTCGGCGACCGGGGGTTCCCAGTTCGATCTCGGCCTGATCGGCGAGGACGCATCCGGCGAACACACGTTCACGAAGCCCGGGCTGGTCCTCGTCAACTGCAACGTGCACAGCGCGATGCAGGCGACCGTCCTCGTCGTCGATACGCCGTTCTTCGCACGGACGACGAGGGACGGCCGCTTTTCCCTCGAAGGCCTGCCCGCCGGGCCGGGAAAACTCACGTTCTGGCACCCGCGTGCCGGATTCCAGAGCGTTGCGGTGACGCTGCCTGTCGCGGCACCGATCGAGCAATCGATACGCCTGACCAAGCCGCGCGTGGAGGCTCACATGAACAAGGAAGGCAAGCCGTACCAGAATCTGTCGCATTGAGGCGCACCGTGAAGCCCGGTGTTCGTTATCCGCTCGGCTGCGCAGCAGTCGCTGTCGCGATCATCGTGATCGTCGCGGCCACGGCCGCGTGGCAGGTGCGCGAGGTCGGCACGCGGACCATTGGCAGCGCGCTTGCTACGGCACAGTCGATCCAGACGCGCATCGCTGCCCAGCGGCAGCAGGAGCTCGAGCTCAAGGTGCGCTTGCTCGCGGGCGATGCGGCGTTCGTCAGCTACATTGAGCACGCGTTGACCGCGGGTGTCGAAGCGGGAGCGAGCGTCGACCATACCTCGATCCGCGATCTTGTCGAAGAACGTCGCGCGACCTACGGACTGGAAGATGCGGTCATTCTCGATCCGCTTGGCGCGCGCGTGGTCGCATCGGGGCCCGATTATCTGGACCCGCGCGATATCGCGAACGCCCCGCTCGTGACGACCGTGCGCAGCACGCTGCGCACCGCTTGCGGCTGGAACAGCTACACGAACAAACCGCTGCTCGTCTGCGTCGCTCCACTGGTGCGCGGCACGACCATGCACGCGTTGCTGCTGACGGCATCACCCGTTGGCGCGTCCATGGCGAAGGAGCTCGCCGAGGCGGGACGCACCGATGTTGTGCTGGTCACGCTGACCGCGAACGGTCCGCGACTTGCTGCATCGACGCTCGAGCCGCCGTTGGCGGAACACCTGCTTGCGCAGATCGTGGAGGATGCATCGCTGCTCAAGGGCATACAGCAGAGTGGGGACGCAAGCCGAAAGATCGACTTCAGCCTGGCCGGCGCACGCTGGCCGGCGCAGATGAAGCCGCTGGCGGGCGCGACCGACGATGCCGTGCTCGTTTCGCTGCTCAATCCATCGGCGCGTGTGGCCACATTCGACGCGGTCGTCGTGCCCGCCGCCACGGGTGGCCTGCTGTTGCTGGTGCTCCTGCTGGTCGGGGCGTTCGTCGAATGGCGTCGCGTGCGCGATCCTCTGGCGCGCCTCATCGAGCTGGTCGAGCGCGCTGTGCAGGGTGATACGTACCTGGAGTCGCGCGCGGTCGGCGACGGCCCCGCCGCGCGCCTCGCCAGCGCGTTCAATCGATTGCTGGCGAAGGAAAATCGGGATCGCCCATTGAAAGGGGATTCACGGCCCGCGCACTAGCCGCGCTGGCGCGTCGTTCGCCCCGGCAGCGACGAGCCGTCTATTCGCCGAGTGTCAGCAGCGACGCGTTGCCGCCTGCCGCGGTGGTATTGATCGTCAACGTGCGTTCGGTCGCGAATCGCAGCAGGTAATGCGGGCCGCCGGCCTTCGGTCCCGTGCCCGACAGGTTTTCTCCGCCGAAGGGTTGCACGCCGACCACCGCGCCGATCTGATTGCGATTGACGTAGCAGTTGCCGACCTTCGCACGGCGCGAGATATGTTCGACGGTCGCATCGATGCGGCTGTGGATGCCGAGCGTGAGGCCGAA
>JBDSBK010000190.1:0-2724 GCA_039921645.1 Dokdonella sp. | reverse complement strand
ATTGCAGGCGCGATTGATCGCGACGCGGCGGCTGCTGCTGCTCGGCCGGCTCGACGAAGCAAAGGCCACGCTGGCGCGCCTCGATACGCATGGCATGCCACCCGCGCTGGTGGCCGTCGCCGAGCTGACGACCGCCGAGCTGGCGTTGCGCTCATTGCGCATCGGCGCAGCGCGCGTGGCGCTGGAACGCGCGCACGCAGCGGCCGATCAGGCACGCGTTCCGGCATTGCTTGCCGAAGTGGTGGAGGCGCGTGGTGCGCTCGAACGCCCGGCGGCCCGACGCATCGTCGCCAGCGGCGAGCAGACGCTGCGTCTGGATGAAGTCGCGATATTGCTGGCCTCCGATTCGTTGGTGGTCGACGCATGCCGGCGCGGCGTGAGCGCTGCTGACACGTGGCGTCCATTGGCGCGTCGACCCGTATTGTTCGCACTGGCGCGCGCACTCGCCGAAGCGTGGCCCGGCGATGTCGACCGGCAAGCCTTGATCCTGTGCGCGTTTCACACGCGCCGCCCCAACGAATCGCATCGCGCGCGCCTGCGCGTCGAGATCGGTCGCCTGCGCGCCCTCGTCGCCCCAGTTGCGCGCATCGAGGCAACGGCGCGAGGTTTCGGCCTCGTGCCGCGCGACGCGCGCGAAGTTGTCGTGCTCGCGCCGCCGATCGATGGCGATCAGGCCTCTCTCGTTGCGTTGCTCTCCGACGGAGCGGCGTGGTCGACATCGGCGTTGGCGCTGGCGCTAGGCGCGAGCCAACGCACCGTGCAGCGCGCACTCGTCGAGCTCGAGGCCAGCGGGCGCGCGCGCGCGATCGGGCAGACGCGCGCGCGTCGCTGGCTGTCGCCACCGCTGGCGGGATTCACGACGATCTTGTTACTCCCCGCTGCGCTGCCGCCTGAGTAGAGTGTTCCCCAAGGCGCCGCTTCGAGGCGCGCAACGAGGACTTCGACGATGACGCTCGACCCGAGCAACGAACACCAGGCGGCACCCGTGCGAACCGCCGAGATCGTGCGCGAGTACGGCCCTTTCGCCGGCACCCACCGCGTCGGCGGCGTCAGCCACGATGGTCGCCAGGTCTGGGCCGCCACCGGCGCCCGGCTGGTCGCCTTCGATCCTGCCAGCGGCGAGGAAACGCGCTCGCTCGACTGCGCGTGTGATGCAGGCACGGCGTTCGACGGCACCTACCTGTATCAGATATCCGAGGCGCGTATCGACAAGATCGATCCTGCGAGCGGTGCGGTGGTCGCATCGATTCCCTCTCCCGGGCACGGCGGCGATTCGGGGCTCACCTGGGCCGAAGGCAGTTTGTGGGTCGGCGAATATCGCGATCGCAAGATCCACCAGATCGACCCCGCCACCGGCGCGATCCAACGCACCATCGAATCCAACCGTTTCGTCACCGGCGTCACCTGGGTGGATGGCGAACTGTGGCACGGCACCTGGGAAGGCGACGAAAGCGAACTGCGCCGGATCGATGCGCACAGCGGCGCGGTGCTCGAGCGGCTGCAGATGCCGCCCGGTATCGGCGTGAGCGGTCTGGAATCGGATGGCGCCGACCTCTTCTATTGCGGCGGCGGCGAGAGCGGAAAGGTACGCGCCGTGCAGCGTCCGAAAGACACTCGATCCTGATCAAACGCGGCACGGTCTCCTGCCGGAAATGGCGATCGGCGAAAACACGGCTTCGGCAACGTTCGTTCGAACGTCGCTCGCATTCAAGCGGCGATCCAGTGCATGTCCGTGCCAGGCACGACGTTGCGCGGACGCCATCCAACCGAAGAAAAAACGATGGAGAGTAAACCGATGACCACGCACACCACCGCAACCCGCAAGGAGTGGCTTGCAACGCGCCTCGAATTGCTCGACGCAGAGAAAGACCTCATTCGCCGCAGCGACGAGCTGGCCCGGCAGCGTCAGGCGCTGCCATGGGTACGCATAGACAAGGCGTATCGCTTCGATACCGATGCGGGAAGCGTCTCGCTCGCCGATCTTTTTCAAGGACGTTCGCAGCTGCTCGTCTACCACTTCATGTTCGGCTCCGACTACGTGGCGGGATGCCCGTCGTGCTCCGCGATCGCGGATGGATTCGAAGGGATCGCCGTTCATCTGGCCAACCACGACGTCATGCTTGCCGCGGTGTCGCGTGCGCCGCTGGCGAAACTGCAGGCGTACAAGCACCGAATGGGCTGGACATTTCCATGGGCGTCGTCGTCCGGCAGCGACTTCAACAGCGACTTCAACGTCTGGTTCACCGAAGACCAGCAACACCAAGGCGGCATCGAATACAACTACCGGCGCGAGCCCGCAGCGCCGGCACGCGAGCCGCTTGCAGGCGAGACCGTGCAGCAGTGGCAGCTGCGCGGTGAAGAAGGACCCGTCGCGCAAATGGCAGCGATGACCGGAACCGATGTCGCGACCTACACGCGCGACAGGCCGGGCCTGAGTACCTTCGTGCTCGAGGACGGTGTGGTCTATCACACCTATTCGACGTATTCGCGCGGATTGGACGGTCTCTGGGGCATGTACCAATGGCTCGACCGCGCACCGAAGGGACGCAACGAGTCGGGAATCTGGTGGCGTCGTCACGACGAATACGCTCAGCGCTGAGGCAGGCATGCGCATCGTCGACACGCACGTGCATCGGGGCGTTTCACGAAATGCGCGCTCCCTGCATGCTTTTCTCGGTGTATCGGCGCTGCTTTTCATCGTCAGTGCAGCGATGACGATCAGAG
>JBDSBK010000189.1:0-5240 GCA_039921645.1 Dokdonella sp. | reverse complement strand
TCGACGCCGGACCTGCTCGGCAGCGCGACCGCGTTGCTGTCCGAGATGACCCACTTCGTCGGCGTGGTCAGCGTGCCGAGGCGCGAGGAGTTTCCATTCCGGCACATCGATTTCGTCCAGCTCGATGGCGGACGCGTGCTGGTGATCCTCGTGTTCACCGACGGCCAGGTGCAGAACCGCGTGATCGCAACGCAGCGCACCTACGGCGCAGGCGAACTCGAGCAAGTCGCGAACTACCTGAACTCGAATTTCGCGGGCATGCGCTTCGACGAGATCCGGGCGCGCCTGCTGCGCGAAATGCAGGACGAGGGTGCGCACCTGAACCGCCTGCTCACCGCCGCGGTCGAGGTCGCGCAACAGGCGTTCCAGAGCAGTCCCAGCAACGACATGCTGGTGGTCGGCCAGACCAATCTGATGGGCAAGCAGGATGTGTCCGATGTCGACCGTCTGCGCGACTTGTTCGAGGCGTTCCAGCGCAAGCGTGATCTGCTGCAACTGCTGGAGCGCTGCTCGCATGCCGAGGGGGTGCGCCTGTTCATCGGCGAGGAGTCCGGCTTCGCAGCACTGGACACATGGAGCCTGGTCACGGCACCGTATGGGGTTGGTGGCCGCGTACTCGGCGTGCTCGGGGTGATCGGGCCGACGCGAATGGCCTACGAGCGGGTGATCCCGGTCGTTCAGGCAACTGCGAACATCATCTCGGGTGCCTTGAAGCGCGGCCAACCGGCCTTATAACCCGGCCATAGCGGGGGCTACGCCGATCGCCCGCAGGTTTTGGGCGCAGATACGCAATGTGTCGGCATGGCCGACCAGCCAGCCATAGAGTGCTCTCTGCGCATAGCGCGGAGGGCGGGTTTTTGATGTGGAGGAGCAATGGAAAGTACGGATTCAAGGGCAGCCGACCCGAATGAGGCGCAAGGCACTGAATCGGCCGATGAGGCCATCGCCGGTGAACTGGAGACCTTGTCGCGCCAACTCGGCGAGGCCGAGTCCAAGCTCGCCGAAATGCGCGAAACCGTGCTGCGCGAGCGCGCGGAACTCGACAACCAGCGCAAACGCTTGCAGCGCGACCTCGACCAGGCACGCCGTTTCGCGAACGAAAAACTGTTGGCCGATCTGCTGCCGGTGCTCGACAATCTGGAGCGCGGGCTGGCGGTGGAGGGTGGCGACCCGGCAACCCTGCGCGGGGGCGTCGAACTGACCTTGCGAGAGTTGATTCGCGTTGCCGATGCGAGCGGGCTCAAGGCCGTCGGCGCCGTCGGCGAGGCGTTCGATCCGGAACGGCACCAGGCGATGGCGATGGTCGACAGTGCAGAAGTCGGCGCGGGCAAGATCGTCGCGGTGATGCAGAAGGGTTACGTCCTGAACGAGCGCCTGCTGCGGCCGGCGTTGGTCTCGGTTTCAAAATAGGCAGGGCGGTCACGCGCTTGAATCACAGGCGCGGACCCCCAGATTGGCACCAGTCGCGGCCAGCGGGGCCGCATCGAATCAAATTGCGGGAGAGAATGTAATGGGCAAGATCATCGGTATCGACCTCGGCACCACGAATTCGTGCGTGGCAGTCATGGAAGGCAACACGGCGCGCGTGATCGAGAACTCCGAAGGCGATCGCACGACGCCGTCGGTAGTTGCGTTCAAGGACAACGAAGTCGTGGTCGGTGCGACCGCGAAGCGCCAGTCGGTCACGAATCCGAAGAACACGTTCTACGCGGTGAAGCGCCTCATCGGCCGCAAGTTCACCGACGCGGAAGTTCAGAAAGACATCGGCATGGTGCCGTACAAGATTTCCGCGCACGACAACGGTGACGCGTGGGTCGAGACCGCGGACGGCAAGAAGATGCCGCCGCAGGAAGTCTCGGCAAAGATCCTCATGAAGATGAAGAAGACGGCCGAGGATTTTCTCGGTGAGTCCGTCACCGAAGCCGTCATCACGGTACCGGCCTACTTCAACGATTCGCAGCGCCAGGCGACGAAGGACGCCGGCCGTATCGCGGGTCTCGACGTCAAGCGCATCATCAACGAGCCGACCGCGGCTGCGCTCGCCTATGGCATGGACAAGAAGGGCGGCGATCGCAAGATCGCGGTGTACGACCTCGGCGGCGGCACGTTCGACATCTCGATCATCGAGATTGCCGAGGTCGACGGCGAGAAACAGTTCGAAGTGCTGGCGACGAACGGCGACACCTTCCTCGGTGGAGAGGACTTCGACAAGCGCGTCATCGACTATCTCGTCGACGAGTTCAAGAAGGACCAGGGCGTCGACCTCAAGAACGATCCGCTCGCGCTGCAGCGCCTGAAGGATGCTGCCGAGCGCGCGAAGATCGAGCTGTCGACGGCGCACCAGACTGAAGTGAATCTGCCGTACGTCACGGCGGATTCGTCGGGTCCGAAGCATCTCAACATCAAGCTGACGCGCGCGAAGCTCGAGGCGCTGGTGAACGATCTGGTCGAGAAGACGATCGGACCGTGCCGCACCGCGATCAACGACGCAGGCCTGAAGGTCTCCGACGTCAACGAGGTCATCCTCGTCGGCGGCCAGACGCGCATGCCCAAGGTGCAGGAAGCGGTCAAGGACTTCTTCGGCAAGGAACCGCGCAAGGATGTCAATCCGGATGAAGCCGTCGCCGTTGGTGCCGCGATTCAGGGCGGCGTGCTTGGCGGTACGGTCAAGGACGTGCTGCTGCTCGACGTGACGCCGTTGTCGCTCGGCATCGAGACGATGGGTGGCGTCTTCACCAAGCTCATCGAAAAGAACACGACGATCCCGACCAAGGCGAGCCAAGTGTTCTCGACAGCCGAAGACAACCAGGCGGCCGTTACGGTGCATGTGCTTCAGGGCGAACGCGAGCAGGCGCGCTACAACAAGTCGCTGGCCAAGTTTGACCTCGCCGGTATCCAGGCGGCACCGCGCGGCACGCCGCAGGTCGAGGTTTCGTTCGACATCGATGCGAACGGCATCCTGCACGTCGGCGCGAAGGACAAGGCGACCGGCAAGGAACAGCGCATCGAGATCAAGGCGGGTTCGGGCCTCAGCGAGGACGAGATCCAGCGCATGGTGCGCGATGCCGAGACGAACAAGGAAGAAGACAAGAAGTTCCATGAGCTGATCGCCGTGCGCAACAAAGCCGACCAGCTGGTGCATTCGACGCGTGCTGCGATCAAGGAACATGGTGGCAAGGTCGCCGGTGATATCGGCCGCATCGAGGAAGCGCTGGCCGATCTTGAAAAGGTCATGAAGGGCGAGGACAAGGCGCAGATCGAAGCGCGCACGACCACGCTCGAACAGACTGCACAGCCGCTGTTCGCAGCCGCGCAGCAGACGCCGCCGGCGGGTGACGACGCGAGCGCGCAGGCCGCGGGTTCGGCCAAGCACGACGATGTCGTCGACGCTGAATTCACCGAGGTCAAGGACGAGAAGTGAGTTCTTCCGACGGATGTATTTCGTCGGAATGACGTGGCCGCATCGATTGCGATGAGCGATCGATGCGGGTCTCGCGGCCCGGGGGCGGGATGGAAAAGGGAAGAGTCGAGACGTTCGCCGATGGCGTGATAACGATCATCATCATCACGATCATGGTGCTCAAGCTGAAGACGCCGCATGCGCCGACATGGGAGGCGCTGCGCGAACGGTGGCCGGTGTCGGTGGCGTACGTGCTGAAATTCGTTTACGTCGGCATTTACTGGAACAACCATCACCACATGTTCAAGGCTGTCGACCTGGTCAACGGTCCGGTGTTGTGGGCGAACCTGCATTTATTTTTCTGGCTTTCGCTGTTTCCCTTCACCACAGCGTGGTTGAGCGAGACCGGCTTCGCCACGTTGCCGAACGCGCTGTACGGCATCGTGCTCCTGACGGCGGCGGTCGCATGGCCGGTCCTGCAGGCGCAACTGATTCGCTGCAGCGGAAGCAGTGGCATGTTGGCGTGCACGGTGGGAAACAATTTCAAAGGCCGGATCTCGATCGTCGTTTACGCGATCGGCATCGGGTCTGCATTCATCAAGCCTTGGCTGGTTGCGCGCTGTACGCCGCGCTCGCCCTGGGCTGGTTCATACCTGACAATCGTATCGAGAAGGTTCACGTGACATGAGCAAGCGTTGCTACTACGAAGTGCTGGGCGTGGCGCGCAGCGCACAGGATGACGAGCTCAAGAAATCGTTTCGTCGCCTCGCGATGAAGTGCCATCCCGACCGGTGCCCGGACGATCCGGCTGCACAGGAAAAGTTCAAGGAGGCCAAGGAGGCTTACGAGATCTTGTCCGACGTGCAAAAGCGCGCGGCGTACGATCAGCATGGTCATGCGGCGTTCGAGCATGGCACCGGCGGTCGCGGTGGCGCCGGATTCAATGGCGACGTCGGCGACATTTTCGGCGACATTTTTTCCGACATCTTCGGCGGCAGGGGCGGCGGACGTTCGCAGCGTGGCTCGGACCTGCGTTATCTGATCGAACTCGATCTCGAAGAAGCCGTTTTCGGCATCGAGAAGCAGATCGAAGTGCCGACCCTGGTGGAATGTGGAACCTGCACCGGCACCGGCTCTGCGGATGGCAAGACATCCACGTGCTCGACCTGCAAGGGTCATGGCCGTGTGCGCATGCAGAACGGCATCTTTTCGATCCAGCAGGCCTGCCCGCATTGCGCCGGCAGCGGCAAGGTGATCGCGAATCCGTGCAAGGAATGCCGGGGTGAAGGACGCGTGCATGACGAGCGATCACTGTCGATCAAGATTCCTGCCGGCGTCGACAATGGCGACCGCATCCGTCTGAGCGGTCAGGGCGAAGCTGGTCCCAGCGGCACCGTGCCGGGCGATCTCTACGTTGAAGTACGCGTGCGCGAACACGCGATTTTCCAGCGCGATGGCGACGACCTGCACTGCGAGATTCCGATTCGCTTTGCACAGGCCGCATTGGGTGCAGACCTCAAGGTGCCAACGCTCGACGGCGAAGCGGAGATCAAGATTCCGCCGGAAACGCAGACTGGCAAGCTGTTCCGCCTGCGCGGCAAGGGCGTTAAATCCGTGCGCAGCGGCCGTACAGGCGACCTGCATTGCCGGGTCGCCATCGAGACACCGGTACGCCTGACCGCGGAGCAACGCGAACTGCTGCAGCAATTCGAGGCGACCTTCAGCGGCGACAACGCCGCGGCACATTCGCCGCGCGAAAGCTCGTGGCTCGATGGCGTAAAGCGCTTTTGGGATCGGGTTACTTCCTGATTGGCACGACCGCTTTTTTTGTAGGAGCGGC
>JBDSBK010000188.1:0-13012 GCA_039921645.1 Dokdonella sp. | reverse complement strand
GGTGTGCATGGCACCTTTGCCATCCATCGTGGCGATGGTGGCGCCCTTCGCGACCGCCGCGGGCGCTGCACGCATCGCACTTGCGATCATGTCCGCGTCGCTCGGCGCTTTCGCTGCGGCCATCATCCTGTCGCTGTGAATCTCGTCGGCGACGTTGGGTTTGTGGTTGGCCTGGGCGGTGCAGGCGAACGTGGCAAGAAGTGCCGCAGCGATGGAACGTTTCTTCAGACAGGATGCGAACATGACCATGTCCCCCGTTGGATGGTTGCCCGACGCGCCCGCGTCGGGGAGCAGAATTTCCTCCTGCCGGCGGTGACAGTCAACGGTGTCTGACTACGAGATCAGCTGGCAAATGCCGTGCCAGAAAGCGGTCCTTCGCTCGCGGCGCGGATGCAGTAGACGCGGATTTTTCAGCCGAGAAAACCGAGATTACTGGTCGGGAAATTTCCGAGGTAGGGAAAGATCGTCGCCAGATCGCAGTCGTTGACGCCGAACCAGCGTGCCAGTGTTGCCGAATACTGGTCGCATGATGTCGCCGGAATCATCTGGCCGCGTTGCAGGCAATCCACGCCATCGAGTGTCTGGTCGGGAAAAATCCCGCCGCTTGTTGCGGGTGTGCCATAGAGCCTGCGGCCCTGCACGGCGCCACCGATGACGAACTGGCTGCCGCCCCACGCGTGGTCGGTGCCATCGCCGTCGGTGTTCAACGTGCGCGAAAACTCCGACATCGTGAAAGAGGTGACGCTGTCCTGCACGCCGAGTTCTTCGGTGGCCTTGTAGAACGCGCCGAGCGCCTTTGAAATCGTGTCGAACAACACGGGCTGATCGGACAGCATGTCGTCGTGCGTATCGAAACCACCAAGCGAGACGAAGAAAATCTGTCGCTGCGCCTTGAGCGTCGAGCGCACCGAAATCATCTGCGCAATCATCTTCAGCGAATCGCCGAGCGAATTGCCCTGCGGGAATTGCGTCGTCAGCGCAGGCGCATTCGCGAGCGCATCGGTCATCGTGCTGTAGTAGTCGAGCGCGTTGTTGAAGGTGGCCGCGTACGTGCGCGTCAGCGGATCGGAATAAGCGTGTTCGAACAGATCCTGCAGTGCTGCATTCTGCGGTGCGTTCTGCGCACCGTTGTAACCGCGCAGCATGGTCGGGCCTGCGTTGCTCACCGCGTACGGCTGCACGCTGGTGCCTGCCTGATAACGATTCTGTCCCGACAGCGAAATCGACAGGGGTATCGTCGCGCCGGCATTCAGGACATGCAGGCGATCGGCAACAAGGCCGCCCCAACCCACGCTGCCGTTGGCGCTCGGTTGGCCGTATTGCCACTGTTGCTGCTGGTCCGCGTGCGAGAACAATTGCGGTGGTAGCGGATGCGTACCGCTCAGGTACTGCGTCTTGCTGGTCGGCTGCAGGAGAGTGCCAGCGTTCACGATGAACGCGGCGCGTCCCTGGCCGAACAGATTTGCGAGGTCCGGCACGTTCGGGTGCAAGCCATAGCTTTGTCCGGCACCGGCGCCGAGCACGTCGATCGGCAGCAACTGGTTGCGCGCGATCGCCATCGCGCCACGTGACGCTGAGTACACGCCGTAGCGCTGTGCATCGCTGGGCACCAGCAGATTGAACGAATCGTTGCCACCGGTGAGGAATATGCAAACCAGCGCCTTGTAGTCGTTGACCGGCGGATAAGCAGGGCAGGTCAGGCTCGCGCCGACGGCACTGTTGATCAGGCGCATCTGCGCGAACAGCGCGTTGCCCGATGCTGCCGCGAGCGTGGCGCAGGCAGCGTTGCGGAGGAAGTCGCGGCGATTGCGGGAATACGAAGTCGTCATGGCGCTTCTCACTTCTGGATCGCGAATTCGGGGGACGCGAGCAACACCTGCAACGCTGCCGTCACGCGGCCATAGGCGTCGCTGGCGGGCAGGGCCGTGACCATCGTGGTCAGCGTCGCCCGCATGTGCGCACTCATCGCGCCCGCCATCAGGTCATGGTCGAGCTGACCGATTAGCGTCGCAGGATCGCCGGCTTGCGCCTGCAATCCGCGCAGATCGAGCGCGATAGTGCTGCCGGTATTCGCGGGATTTCCAAGGTATGCCATCGCGCGCGTGCGCAAGTCGTTGGCGACGGTGAAGGCGGAGCTCTCGTTGGTGATCTGGAACTCCGGTCCGTAGAGGCCGGCGGCAGCGAGTTCGCCGGGCGGATGGTAGTCGGGCAGGTAGAAGTTGAATACGGATGGCGCGCCAAGTGGAATCTGCAGATAGGCCTGGTAGTTTCCGGGCGTGAACGCATACAGTCCGTTCGCCGCCGCAGCGTTGTAGTAGCGATACAGCGCGGTGAGCTTCAGCAGCGGCTCGCGTGCCTTGCCGAATACATTCGGCGCGGGCGGTGCGGCGGCATTGCTGCGCGCTTCCGCATCGAGCAATACCGCCTTGATCACGGCACCGAGATCGCCGTAGACGCCATCACCATTGTCGGTGAAAACGTGCGCGACGCGCGCGATGTACGCGGGCGACGGATTGCTCGTGGTGAACCGCTGGATCAGCTGACGCGAAATGAATGGCGCGACGTTCGGGTGATTCGCAATGATCGCGAGTCCCTGCGCGAGATCGTTCTCGCAACCATTGTGTGCGGGGAGGACATGGGCATCGCCGGTGTTTGCGTCGTAGTTGCCGCTGTCGCTGAGCAGGATCTTGCTGTCGGCTTCGTCGTGAAAGTCGTCGTAGCAGATCATCGGCTGGTAGTCCGCCACCGACCAGTGTCCGCGCGTCGGATTGCTGTTGAAGCCGCTGGTGTAGCTCCAGCCGGTGAACACCTGCGCGTAGGCGCTTACGGTCGCCTGCGGATACGTCGGTATCGGCAGGCAGTCGGGGTCGTGCAGCGGGTCGCAACCAGTGGGGTAAATCGGCGAGAAATCCGGATTGCGCAGCACCAGGCCGATCGAAAAAAGCTGCATCACCTCGCGCGCGTAGTTCTCGTCGGGCAGCGTGCCGAGACCTGCATCAGCGGCCTTGTTGCGTCGATAGGTAAGCATCTTGCCCATCGCCGGCGTGCGCGTGACGTCATGCAGAAGATTCGAATAGGTACCGGCGTGGTAGCCACCGTTGCCGTCGTAATATCCGGCGGCATCGCGAGCGAGCGTGTCGTAGTACTCGGCCAGTGCGACCGGATCGCCACCGAGCATGCTTTGCGCATACGTCGCAACCATGATCTGGCTCAGCGCCCACGCCATGCGCTGGCGCAACTGATCGGGCGCGGTGACCGCCGCTTTCAGCCATGCCTGCAGGCGATCAGCCTGCCCCGGATTCTGCAATTGCGTGACGCCATCGACTTGTTCCACATAGGGGCGCTCCAGCGTCGTAGGCATCGACAGTTGCTGCGCTATCCATTCGTCGTAGCCGACCTCGCGTACGTGGGCGATTTCCGCGGCGGTCGGTCCGAACGTCGCCATGCCCAGGAAGCGTGCGGCTTCTGCGTCGCTCGCCGGTGCGTCCGCGGGGACTTCAAGTCCGTTGCCGAAGATCTCGTCATAGGCCCGGGCCGGCGTGGCGCCGAGCACGAGCGCGAGCAACGCGAGGGAAAAGAAATATCGACAAGCGCGCCACAAGCCCAGCCCACGCAAGATACGACACGCACGCAACGTCAGAGGCCGCATGGTCGGCTCCTCCCTTCAAGGACAGTCGGTCGGTTTCCGTGCCGGCTGCGAGTAGCCGGTGCGGATGTTGGGTTCGATCGAATGGAAGGAACGCGTGCGTGCAGATTCGGTTGACAGCGATCAACCCGAATGGGTGCGAGGACGATGCAGGCCGTTGCGCGCTCGAAGCATCAAGCGCCCGAGACATCAAGCGCGCGTCGTCAGAGATTGCGCAGGTAGAAACGATTGCAGCCGTGATGCCCGGTGGCGCCGAGTGCGTTGTCGATGCGTGAAAAACCGCTCGCGATATACAAGCCTTGCGCCGCATCCATGCCAGTCAGCGTTTCCAGATAGCAGCGGCGGAAACCCGACCTGCGTGCGACGTCCATGCAGTGCTCGATCAGCGCACGTCCGGCGCCGAGGCCGCGCAGTGCGGGCAGGAAATACATCTTGCGCAATTCGCAAACGTCGGCGTCGGCCGATTCGAGCGGCGCTATGCCGCCGCCGCCGAGCACGATGCCATCGCTTTCCACGACGAAGTAGGCGCAGCGAGGTTGCGCATACGCCGCACTCATAGCCGCGACTTCGCTGTCGTGGATCGCGAAGCCTGGGCCATCGGCACCGAATTCCGGCATTACCGTGCGGATGATCGCAGCGACGGCTGCGTCGTCGCGTGCTTCGATGGGTCGAATCGTGAAGGGCGCTTGCGGATTCATCGGTCGGCGGGTCAGTCAACGGTGCGGCGGAAGTCGAGGTCGTAACGTGCGCCGCCCGTCAGTGCATGCAGACGCAGGTTGGTGATGCGGATCGGAGCACCCGGTTCGATGTCGGCGACATTCGAATCGGCCATTTCAGCCGGATCGATCAGGGTGACCCCGCCGGCGCCGATGACTTCGAGTACGTTGTCGGGGCCGATCACGGCCGCGGTCGCCGCATCGAGACCGAGGCCGAGCGCGAACGGATTCAGCGCGAGAGCGGCGAGCAGCCGTCCGAGACGATCGCTGGCGTGGCCGCCCTGATCGATGACGACGCGATTGGTGAGGCCGAGCCCCGGCGCGAGATTCGCGCCTCCGCTGCGCGGTGTCGCTCCATCGGCGCCGTGCGTCAGCATGTGTTCGCACAGCAACGCGGCGCCTGCGCCGCAGCCCGCTACGGCCAAACCGTCTGCGTTGCGACGGCGGATCGCGCGCGCAAGTGCGGTGCCGCCGATCAGCGTCGACAGACGCAAGGGCTGATTGGAAAGCAGCAGGACCAATTGAGCATGCTCGACGGCATCAAGCAAGGCGCGCTGATCGCTGTCCGCGCGCGTTTGCAACGCGCTGCGCCGTACTTCGCCTGCGCCCGCTGTGTACAGCAAGGCTTCGATGTCGGCATCGCCCTCATCGATGGTTTCCATGGCGCCGAGCACGACGACGCGCGGTTGCGGGCCGATCAGCGCAAGGATACGCCCGAGCAACTGCGCGTCGCGCCCATCGGTACCGAGTTCGCCGCTGGCGACAATCAGTCCGCGATGGCGGTCGGGTGCGAGTTTGGCAGGCATGGGCCGGACCGCTCCAGAAGGTAAAGGCGAGTATAGCGAGCGCAGATATGCAACGAGTGCGGAACGTCGTCAGTCCGTCCCGCAACTCATGCCGCGCTTGCGCGCGCGACACGACTCGAGGTCGTACGCCCGAGTTGGTCGCTCAGCCACAGGCCGGTAGCGATCAGCGCGGGCAGATCGATGCCGGTCGCAATGCCCATGCCGTCGAGCATGTAGACAACATCCTCGGTCGCGACATTCCCGGTCGCGCCTTTTGCATAGGGACAACCGCCGGTGCCGGACACGGAACTGTCGACGACGGCAACGCCTTCCTCGAGACAGGCAAGGATGTTCGCGAGCGCCTGTCCGCGCGTGTCGTGAAAATGCACGGCAAGCGCAGACATCGGCACTTCAGACGCGACGGCACGCACCATCGCGCGTGCCTTGCCCGGCGTACCAATGCCGATCGTGTCGCCGAGCGAAATCTCGTAGCACCCCGCGTCGTGCAGCCGCTTCGCGACACGTACGACGTCGGCGACCGGCACTTCACCCTGGTAAGGACAGCCGAGCACGGTCGAGACATAGCCGCGCACCTTGACGCCATCGGCGTGCGCGCGTTCGAGCACGGGGGCGAAACGCTCGATCGATTCGTCGATCGATGCATTGACGTTCTTGCGGTTGAACGCTTCGGACGCCGCCGTGAAGATCGCGACTTCGTTCGCGCCGACTTCGCGTGCACGTTCGTAACCCTGCAGATTCGGCACGAGCACCGGATAGGCGACACCGGGTCTTTTCACGATGCCAGCGAACACCTCGGCCGCATCGGCCAGCTGCGGTATCCATTTCGGGCTGACGAAGCTGGTGGCCTCGATCGTGCGCAGACCGGTCAGCGAGAGCCGGTCGATCAGCTCGATCTTGGTGGCGGCGGCAATGATCGTCTTTTCGTTCTGCAGGCCGTCGCGCGCGCCCACCTCGACGATGCGCACCTGTTCCGGCATGGCGTTCATGGTTTCCTGCCGTTCGCCGCGTGCTGCATGGATTGCTCGAATTCGCCCAGGGTCTGCTTGCTGCGCACGAGTTGCAGGCCGGGCTTCGATTCGAACACGGATTCACGATGGACCAGGTCGAGCATCTGGGTGCGGTTGCCGTGCACGAACACGTGCAGGTCGTTCGCGCTCTTGTCGACGGTTCCATCGAGCTTGCCGTCGACGATGAGTTTGGCGAGGTGCTTGCTGTCGACCTGATACAGCTCGATGCGATCGCCGCGCACGCGGTAACGCATGAAGAAGAACGACTTCTCCGGGACCGGGTCGATCGCGTGCGGCGGCTTCAGTGTGACCAGCCCCTTCACAGCACTGTCGGCGACGACGATGTAGTCGTTGCCGCCCGCATGCACGTAATTCAACGGTACATGCACGCGTTTGAGCGGGCCGCCTTTCTCGGGCTGGTCGAGCACGGTGAATTCGCAATTGTCGTTGACGTTGAACGCCGAAGTATTGCTGTCGCGATCGACTGGCGTGTCCTCGACGCCGGTCCACAGACCTTTCCAGCGCACATCGCAGGTTTCGATGTTGTCGCCGAGCGGCGATTCAAAGCGCGTCTCGACGCAGCCTGACAACAGCAGCAACGTCAGCGTCGGTCCGAAGCAACGTGCGAGCTTCATGGCAGGATCTCCAGGTTCATGGCCGTTGCTCCCGACCTTGTCGCGATGGCTGTTCTTGGCGCGAACGTGTCACGCCTATTCCAGGAAGGTATGCCGACCGAGCCAGGTCTCTTCCGATGTGTAGTCTTCGCAACGGCGATCAAGCTCGGCATATTCGGTGTCGAGTTCGAGCTCTGCCTGCTCGTGCTCTGCGGCACTGTGCCAGCGGTCAATCGTCAGGTAGACGGGTTCGGCGCCATCGAGGCGCAGCAGTTCGGTGCCGGCATAACCCGCCGCACGCGTGAAGAGCTGCGCCCACTCGCCGTGCGGGCCATACACGCGCTCGAACGCGCGGGTGGCTTCGGGGTGAACGTGAAAACGCCATATCGATGCAATCATGTATCCGTCCTCATGCGGCTTTCGGTGATGCGACGACAAGGCGCACCATCACGGCATCCGCGTCGACGAACTCGCCTGCGACCGCCTGCACGCTCTCGATCTTCCCCGAGCGCGGCGATTTCAGGCTGAGTTCCATCTTCATCGCTTCCATCACGAGCAGCTCCTGGCCTTCGGAGACGTCGTCGCCGGACTTGGCCTTGACCAGCACGATGCGGCCCGGCATCGGTGCGAGCACGCGGTCGCCGCCGCCTACGCTTGCGCTCGTGTACGCGAACGCCGGCGCATGCACGTAGGCGCGGCGGCGTGTGCCGTCGTGCACGCCAACACGGTCGCGATCGATGTGGACGCGCCAGCGTTGGGTCACCGCATCGAAGCTCGCGGCGAGGATGCCGTCGCGCAACAGCGCATCGGCGACGACGCAACGGGCTTCCTTGTGTTCGAGCACATACGATCCGGCGGACCCGTGCGCGACGATTTCTACGCGTTCGCCGCGATCGAGCAGCGCGACGATACGCTTGCCCGTATGCGCGACACGCCAGCCGTCCGCGCGAGCCCAGGGAGAGTGGGGATCGCCGGAGGTCCGCGCGAGACGCGGTGCTTCGGCTTCCTCGTGCAGCAGCCATGCTGTCGCCGCAGCAAACAACGCGTGAGCATCGTCGCTGGCGCTGCCGACGAATTCATCGAGGTGACGGTCGAGGTAGCCGGTATCGATGCGTCCCTCGGTCACCATCGGGTGGCGCACCAGGCGTTCGAGAAAATCGATATTCGACTTCGAACCCACGATGTCGCACGCCGCGAGGGCTTCGCGCATGCGCACGAGCGCGGCATCGCGCGTCGCATCCCAGACGATGAGCTTGGCGATCATCGGGTCGTAGAAGATCGTGACCGTATCGCCTTCGATCACGCCCGAATCGATGCGTACGTGTTCGGACGGCGACGGCAGGCGCAGGCGTTCGAGTCTGCCCGAACCGGGCAGGAAACCCTGCTCCGGATCTTCCGCATACAGGCGCAGCTCGATCGCATGGCCGTTCTGCGCGAGGACACCATCCCTACCCAACCCTTCCTTTGAAGGGGAGGGCTCGCGGATCAGCGAGCCCGGCAGTTTCTCGCCGCTGGCGACGCGCAGCTGCAATTCGACGAGGTCGAGACCAAGCACCATTTCGGTGACGGGATGCTCCACCTGCAGGCGCGTATTGATTTCCATGAAATAGAAATCTCCGCCCTGGCCGACGATGAATTCGACCGTGCCTGCGTTGACGTAGTCGAGCGCGCGCCCCGCGGCGACGGCCGCTTCCCCCATCTTTGCGCGAAGGTCGCTGGTGACGAACGGCGACGGCGTTTCCTCGAGCACCTTCTGGTAGCGACGCTGTGCCGAGCATTCACGCTCGTTCAGATGCACGATGTTGCCGTGCTTGTCGCCGAAAATCTGGAATTCAATATGACGCGGCTGTTCGATATAGCGCTCCAGCAGGACGCGATCGCGGCCGAATGCGTTCTTCGCTTCGCGTTGGCAGCTTTCCAGGTTCGCAGCGAATTCGCTGCCCGTCCGGACGATGCGCATGCCCTTGCCGCCGCCGCCGTACGCGGCCTTGATCATGAGCGGGAAGCCGATGCGTTCGGCTTCGCGCGCGAGCAGGACAGGGTCCTGGTCCTCGCCGGTGTAGCCGGGAACCACCGGCACCCCACGCGCCGACATCAGCTCTTTCGCGCCGGCTTTCGAGCCCATGCGCCGCATCGAATCCGCGGACGGGCCAATGAAGACGAGTCCCGCACGTTCGACGGCATCGGCGAAGTCCGCGTTTTCGGACAGGAATCCGTAGCCGGGATGGATCGCCTGTGCATCGGAGCGCCGGGCGACATCGAGAATCGCATCCCCTCGCAGGTACGAATCCGCGGGGCGCGGGCCGCCGATCGGATAGGCGAGATCGGCGAGGCGCACATGCTGCGCCGTCGCGTCGGCTTCCGAGTACACCGCAACGGTTTCCACGCCGAGTTTGCGGCAGGTGCGGATCACGCGGCAGGCGATCTCGCCGCGATTGGCGATCAGGATGCGTTTGAACATGCGATGAGCTCGTAGCCCTCACCTTCACGGCGAGGGAGGGGTGGAAAGGGGCGTGTCATCCAGCTTGCGGCACGTGGCAGACGGCTTCGATATTGTGACCGTCGGGGTCGAGCACGAATGCGCCGTAGTAGTCCTGATGATAATGGGGGCGCAAGCCCGGCGCACCGTTGTCGCGGCCACCGGCTGCAATCGCCGCGGCGTAGAACGCATCGACCGCGCTGCGCGAGCTCGCTTCGAACGCGATATGCATTTGCCCGCCGTTATGGTCGCCGTTGCCGATCCAGAACTTCGGTCGCCCCGGTGGTCCGAACCCGGTGCCTTCGTAGCCGCCCGTCTGCTCGCGGGTCACGTCCATCACGGGGGCGAAGCCGAGTGGTGCAAATGCGAGCACGTAAAATGCGCGGCTGCGCGGCAAGTCCGAAACGGCAAAACCCAGATGGTCGATCATGCGGAACTCCATTCTCGGTGAACGTCGACGGCGAACGTTTACGGTAGCATGACCGGTCATCCGCGGTCGTCGCGGAGCGGGTAATCGACGATGCAAACTCGATCGGCGGGCGAGTGGCTCGCGCAAGGGCGTGCGCTGGTATTGCGCGGCGATGCTGCAGCTGCGCTCGTGCTGTTCTCCAAAGCGTTGATCGAGCACCCTGGTTCCGTCGAGCTTGCGCATGCCGAAGCGGGCCTGCTGTGGCAGGCCAGGCGAGCTCCCGAAGCGGAAGCAAGCCTGCAGGCGTTGCTGGAGCGGCAGCCGGATCATGTTGCCAGCGCCTTCCTGCTCGCCAAAATCCTGCAGGAGCAGGGAAGGATGCTCGCGGTCGAGACGACGCTGCGTTCGTTGTTCACACACGCGACGGCTGATGTGGGTCCGTTGATCCAGGCGATCGAGCTGCTCGACGATTGCGGCCGCAAGCGGGCGGCCGCCGACCTTGTCGAGCGCGCGATCGAAGCGGGCTCGAACGATCCTCGCCTGCATGCGTACGCCGGCATGCTCGACATGCAAACCGGCGACTTCGACCTCGCGCGAACGCGCTACGCGTTCGCTCTTGCACACGACGCGCGTGCGCTCGAATGGCAGTCCGCCTACGGCTATGCCACGTCGAAACGCTATGCGCAGGCCGACGATGCGGACTTCGCAATGATGCGTGAATTCCTCGAGCGACCTGCGCTCGGCGATGCGGAACGTGCCTCGGTGCTGTTCGCGCTCGGCAAGATGAGCGACGACGTCGGCGACCACGCACAGGCAGCGACGCATTTGCGCGAAGCGAACCGCCTCGTCGCGGCGAACGTCGATTGGTCGCGCAAGAACTGGCGGCGGCTCGTATCGGCCCGGCTCGATGCAAAGCCGTTGCCCGCGAACACGGTTCGAACGGGCGACTTCATGCCGATCTTCATCGTCGGACTGCCGCGCTCGGGCACGACCCTCGTCGCCGAATGGCTCGCGCGACATCCATGCGTATGCAATCGCGGCGAACTCAACTGGATCGCGCATCTCGCAGGCGAGGTCGCACGTGCGTCGAAATCCGCCGACGCGCTGATGCAGGCGGCAGCAACGTATCGAGCGCAGGTACGCCAGGACGATACCGATGCGTATGGGTTCATCGACAAGCAGCCGTTGAATTTCCTGCATGTCGACCTGATCCTCGCGCTGTTCCCGTACGCGCGGATCGTCCATTGCCGGCGCAACAGCCGCGACACCGCATTGTCGATCTGGATGCAGCACTTTGCCGGTCGCGAGCAGGCGTTCGCCTACGATTTCGAGCATATTTCCGCCGTCTTGCAAGCCGACGAGCGGCTGATGGGCGCCGCGCGGAAACGTCATCCGGATTCGCTGCGCGAAGTGCGCTACGAGGAATTCGTACGCGACCCTGAAGCGGCCACGCGTGCGCTCGGCGAATGGATCGGTCTGCCGGCGAACGACTGGACAGCGTTGTCGGATGCGTCGCGCGTCATCAGCACAGCGAGCGCGTGGCAAGCGCGCCAACCGGTACATGCGCGTTCAATCGGGCGTTGGCGCGCGTATGCCGCATGCGTGCCGGAGCTGCTTCAGTTTCCCGACGATTGAATGCGTTCCCGCACCTGGATCACGTTGCCCTCCGGGTCGTGGCCGTCGCAGACGCGACCACCCGGCAGTGCCCACTCCGATTCGGGCGGATCGAGTTCTCCGCCGTGAATCGGCGCCAGCGAACGCGCGACCGCAATGCTGCGCACTACGAAGATCAGCTTGATGGGCGTTTCTTCGCGTCGCAGCGGCGGATTTGCGATGTCGATCGACCGCGCGATGTGCGCAGGAATCGCCACGACGACGAGCTCGAATCCGCCGCCTCCGAGCACCACATGGTCGGGTTGGACGCTGAGCACCGCAAGCTCGGTCACGGCGGCATAAAACGCGCTGAGCTTGTCGAGATCCTTGGCATAGACCACGGCGCCGGGTTGCATCTTCACGTCGATTCCTTGCGGGTGTCGGATAAGCGCGGTTTTTCCGTGCGGTCGGCTATGGCCCCGATGCAACCCACTGCGGCGCACGCTTGTCGAGAAACGCAGCGAGACCGTTCTGGCCTTCTTCAGACACGCGCAACCGTGCGATCAGTTCGGCATTTTGCGCATCGGCGATTTCAGCCGATGCGCGCGTCATGCCGCCCATGCGCAGTGCCAGTTGCTTCGCTTCGGCCTGGGCGACGGGTCCGCCCTTGGTCAGAAAGTGCAGGGTGCGGTCGACCGTCTGGTCGAGCTGGTCCGGCGCGACCGCTTCGTGCAGCAGTCCGATGCGCGCGGCGGTCGCAGCATCGAATACTTCGCCGCTGATGAAGAGTTTGCGCGCTTGACGTACGCCGATCGCGTCGATCACGTACGGCGAGATCACGGCCGGTACGAGACCGAGCTTGACCTCGCTCAGCGAGAACTTCGCGTTGTCGACGCCGATGGCGATATCGCAGCACGCGACGAGCCCGACGCCGCCGCCATAAGCAGATCCGTTGACGCGTGCAACGGTAGGCTTGGACAGGAAGTTCAGCGTGCGCATCAGCGTGGCAAGACGCAACGAGTCGGCGCGGTTGTCCGCTTCGCTTGCCTGCGCCATGCCGCGCATCCAGTTGAGGTCTGCGCCCGCCGAAAAGGAAGCGCCGGCACCGGTCAGCACGACGGCGCGAATCGCGTTGTCGCGTTCGCAGTCGGCGAGTGCCACGGTCAGGTCCGCAATCAAGGCGTCGTCGAACGCGTTGTGCACGGCGGCACGGTTCATCGAAATTGTGGCCGTGCTGCCGCTGATGGTGACGAGTACCGCGTCGCTCATACCGTTTTCCTCGCAGGCAAGTCGCCGATGATAGCGACAACACGCGCGCTGGAGGCGCCTGTGCGCGAAGTTGCCCTGATCTGCCGCAGACGGGAATGTCGCGGTTCCCTCCGCATGCAGCCGTTCTGCGCGGTCGATGTCTGATTCGAGTGCCCAACCGTGTTTCCTTGGACAATCCCGGCAATTTCGCGACAGCAAACCCGCTGCCTCGGATCGCCGACCGATCGCCGAGGAATCCATGTCCCGTCTCAAGTCTGTCCTGCACCGTCTTTCGCTCGCCTGCCTCGTGCTGGCCAGTCCGGTACTCGTCCCGCGGGCTTTCGCAGACGAGGCGTGCGTCAGCGACTCGGCCAATCTGCAGACTCAGCTGGTCCTGCTTCAGGTGATTCAGCAGCCGCGCACGATCAAACTGGTGCGCAGTGCCACGGCCTACGTGCTCGGGGGCCAAAACAACACGTCTTCCGCGCAGACGT
>JBDSBK010000187.1:0-3971 GCA_039921645.1 Dokdonella sp. | reverse complement strand
AGCCAGCAGGCCGATTTTCAGATTCATACATCCTCCGTTTACAGTTTCTCGATTGCGAGTTCACGTCCGTCGAACGCGACTCGATGATGTCCTCGATTCGGATCGAGTGACGACGCGCGTATGCGGTGTATCCGCCGTACGCGCGAAAAGCATTCTTCGATTCCTGCCGCGTCCGATCAGCGCGCTCCGGATTCGATCCACAGGCTCAGCGCCTGAATCGAGTCGTCGTCGAGCGCATGGGCGACCGACGTCATGATCCGGTCGTTGCTCGACAGCGTGTGCTTGCCATCGCGAAAATCCTTGAGCCGTGCGGTCAGGTATGCGGCGTGCTGGCCACGCAGGACCGGATATCCGCGATACCGCACTTCGTCCTGCGCAAGCGGGTGACCGGTTGCCTGCGCGCCGTGACATCCCTGGCACGGTGGCGTGCCGCGAGCGGGATCGCCTTCGCGATAGATCGAAGCGCCGCGCGCGTTGGCGCTTGTTGATGCGATCGTGTCGGCGCCCTGCAACGACGAGAAATACGCGGCCAGGTCGCGCATCGCGGCGTCGTCCAGGGTGGCTACTTGAGCCGTCATCGGCGAGTCCGGGCGCGCGTCGCGTTTGAACTCGACCAACTGCCAGTAGAGATATTCCGAACGCTGGCCGGCGAGGTTCGGGAACAGCGGCACAGGCGCGATACCGACGGGGCCATGGCAGCCCATGCACGCCGCCGCTTTGGCCTTCCCTGCATCCGCGTCGCCATGAATGGCCTGCATGCGGCGCAAGTCGATGTAATCGCCCGCTGCGGTCGCGCGCACCACGCACGCCAGGCCGAGCACGACGGCCAGTGCGTGTGGGCTGAAACGAAATTTGCGATTCGCGATCATGGCCGGTCCCGTCACAAGCGAACGTCGAGCAGCAAACCGATCAGGTTTGCGCTGTAACTTTCGGGGCCGCCATCGGTGTAGACGCGATGGTCGTAGACGCGACTCGTATCAAATCCCAGGTAGTGCCAATCGCTGATGCGCCCGCGCTCCCACATATCGAACAATCGCAACGATACGCGATCGATCAGGGGCACGGTTATGCCGATATTGAGCGTATTGACGCGATAGATCATCGCTGGAAATGCGCCGGCACCGGCACCGTCGACACCATCCTCAGGATAGGCGGGCGCCAGTGGCGACGCGTACGTGTACGCGGTGACGCCGCGCGAATAAAGCATGTTCCAGCTTGCATCGAGTTGAACGCGGCCGATGCGCTGGTTCAAGGTGAAGCCGGCATTGTGGTTGCGCTCCCTGTCGTCTGCCCACCAGCGACCGTCGTTCGGATAGGTCGATCCGCCGAGGGAAGGATCAGTGCCGTTCGCATTGATCTCGTTGACGTTGGCGAGACGCAGCGTGGAACGGTCGTAGCCGTAGTAGATGCTCGCGTTGATCGTCGGCGTCGGCTGCCATTCCCATTGCAACGTCATGCCCAGCGTGTCGTAGGCCTGGCGGCCGAGCACGGCGCCGTAATCGTTCCAGTCGCCGCGCAGCGATGCGCTGACGGTCATGTCGTCGCGCGGTTGTACGGTCGCCATGAGATCGACCTTTTTCTCGTTGCGATCCGCGAGGTCGTACTTGCGCAGTGCATCGACCGTATGCGCAGGAACGCCGCCCGCAGGCGGCACGAAGCCGGGCAGGCCGATCGAATACGTGAAATCGTAGGGGTCGTAGTCGTAGCGATCGCCACTCTGCGTGAGGTAAGTCGCATTGGTTCGAAACGTGAGCCAGTCGAACGAGCGATCCACCCAGGTCAACTTGACGCTGTTGTCGTCGACCCGGCTTCGTTCGCGGTTGCTCGGCTCGTAGCGGTTGAACGTATAGGTGGCACCGAGCGTATCGTGCGCGCCGATCTTCCAGTCGACGCCAAGCGTGCCTTCGCTCGTCTGCATGTCGAGCGGCAGGCTGCTCACGCGCGTGATGTTCGATGCGCCTGTCACGGGATCCCAGATGCCCGACTCGCCCGGCACGACACTGCCTTGCGCGCCGTTCTCGCTGACGTAGCCGTACTGTCCGGTCAGCGGATTGAAGGCGAGATAGACGTTGCGGTAGTCCTCGCGGTTGAAACGCAGGCCGCCGCGCACGGTCCAGTCGGAACCGGGTTGCAGCACGATGCGTGCGTCGACGAGCGTCGTGTCGATGCGCATGTCCGCGGTCGGTCGCGACAGCGCCGCCGTCGTGTTCCAGTTCGCGCAGTTGTTGAGGAACGGATTTTGCGGGCCGAGCTGCAGGCTGCCGCCGAGACCGATGCCGAAGACGCCCTGGCAGTCGACCGGCGCGATCAGCGCGTCGTTCTGGCTCATGCGTCCCGCTGAAGCGGTCAGCGAAAGTTCGCCGTTGAGCGGCAGCTTGCGCGTGAACGCGGCCTTGAGGTTGTGATAGTCGTTGTCGGGTTCGGTCGACATCTGGCCCGTGGTCAGCGGCGCCGAGACCGCACCGGGCACGACTGGCGTCAACGCGAACGGGGTCTCGTAGGTGTAGCGCGTGTAGCGGTCGCGATAAAACGAACCGCTGTAGCCGAAATCCATGCGCCAGGCCGTGCCCGCATAGCGCAGGCCGCCATTGAGGTTGATCGTCGCATCGTCGATCGGCTTGACCGTCTCGAGCACACCGCCGTCGTTCGGGAAAGGAAAGTTGAAAAAGAACGGCCCGCCATACGGACGCGCGCCCTTGCGTTCCTCGTCGCTGGCATTCGCGTACGCGGTCCATTCCGGCGTCAGGTAGACGTTGAAGCCGAGGCCTTGCTTCTGTCGGCGGACCGACAGGCTGCGTTCGGGCGTTGCCGCCGACACGGCGGCAACTGCGGCGGACGTGCTGCCGCCGGCAACGAGCGAGCTTGGCAAGGTGAGCGCGTTGCTGCCGACGCCGTTCCAGATCGGCTTAGCATTGTTGGACAGCACATTTGGAAGGTCACGCAAAAAAGTCTGGATCTTGTAGCTGCCGGCGCGTCCGAAGACGGCCTGGTAATACTGGTCGTCCTCACTGAGCCGGCTTGCGCGCACATTGGCGTAGCTGCCGTCGTCCGGACGTTCCCAGGTGTAGTCGAGCAGGCCGAGGATGAGGCCACTGTCCCAGTCGACGTAGCGGTTCCACAGCGCATTGTTGTCGTCGCCCGCCGTGGCGAGCGCACCGATCTGCAGGACACCATAGCCTTGCCAATCACCGTGTTCATCGGGGTGTGGCGGCGCTGGCGGGCACGCGTACAGGTTGCCGGTCGGCGAGCGATGCTGGCCGGCGATCAACCAGCTCGTGCCGCGATCGTCGCAGCCCTGCACGGTCGCGCCCGCGCTCGGGTCGAATTTGTTCGCGCGCCACGTGTCCACGCCGACCCCGCTTTCGGCATGCGCAGCCAATGCAGTCGCGATCGCCGCGGCGAAGGGCAGCGCGTGCAGGCATCGAGACAAGCGGTCGTTGCGCATGATCGTCCTCCTTGCGTGCCTATTCGTGGAACTTCGGACCGGATGGCGCGTTGGAGCCATGGATGTTCGCGTGGCACGTGATGCAGCCACGACCCATGAGGCGCTCGTCCGGATTGGTGCCGTTGCCGAGCGCCTGCGGCGTCTGCAGGTCGTTTGGGTGGCGCAGGTTCGAATGGCACTGCTGGCACAGGAACGGAACCGGTGCGACCAGCAAGGTGTTCTGGTTCGAGCCGTGCGGGGTGTGACAATTGAGGCAGCTCTCGCGCACCGGCGCGTGTTCGAACAGGAACGGGCCGCGCTTCTCGGCATGGCACTGGTAGCAGGTTTCGTTGACCGTGTTCGTCTTCAGCAGCGGACTGGTCAGCGAGCCATGCGGGTTGTGGCAGTCATCGCAACTCATCTGGCCTTCCGGCAAGGGCATGTGCGAGCGGCGGTTGAATTGCTGGCGCACATCCTTGTGGCACTGCGCGCAGGTGTCGTTGATCGACGCCTTCGCCATCAGGCCCTCGCTGGAGAATTTCGCCAT
>JBDSBK010000186.1:0-3955 GCA_039921645.1 Dokdonella sp. | reverse complement strand
TTGACGATCTGACGATCGCGCTGCGCACGCGCGCTCCGTGGGAGGCGGCCGATCTCGGCATCGCTCTCGTACGCACGCACGCTGCGCGCATCTATGCGGCCTGGATAGTCACGACGTTGCCGATTTTCTTGCTGTTGAATGCGTTCGCCTGTCTGCTCGACTGGGCGTGGCTCGCAGCATTGGCGACGTGGTGGCTCAAGCCATTGTTCGATCGCATCGTGCTGCTCGTGGCGTCGCGTGCGGTCTTCGGCAACATACCCTCGCTGCGCGAAACACTCGTCGCGCAGCGTTCATGGGGCTGGCGTGGCATTGCACCGTGGCTGTTGTGGCGGCGCTTTCATCCGGGGCGCGCGATGCTGCTTTCGGTCGATTTGCTCGAAGGCGTGACCGGCGCCCAACGCAGAGAGCGCGTCCGGGTGCTCGGACGCGGCGGCGGATCTCCGAACATCATGCTGACCTTCATCGGCGCGAACCTGGAGGCGATGCTTGCCATCTCGATCGTCGTGCTTGGCCTCATGTTCGTGCCTGTCGAATTCCTGCCCGATTCGGCCAAGGCGGTATGGCATGCGCTGGTCGAGAATCCACCGTGGTGGGCTCGGGTGTTGTTGAACTTCTGCGGCTGGATTGCAACGGCGATCGTCGAGCCTTTCTACATCGGCGCCGGGTTCGGCCTGTATCTCAATCGGCGCATGCAATTGGAAGGCTGGGATATCGAAGTGGCATTCCGGCGTATCGCCGCACGCCTGTCGCCGATTTTGGCGACGGCCGCGCTGGTCCTTGTCGCCTTGTTTGCATGGTCCGCACCGCTGCGCGCTGCGCAGCCGCCCGCCGCCGAAACGCACGTGGAGAAGCCGGCTGACGCGGCGCCCGGCGAGAAAGGCAAACCCGACATCAAAGCGGTATCGACGACCTTGCAGGACATGTTCGGCGACGGTTATAGCGACGACGGCAAGGAATTCGAAGCGGCGGTGAATCGCGCATACGCCGAGGATGATCTGAGCCCCAAGACCCGCACCTTCGTATGGCGACAGCGTCATCCTGATGTCGCGGAAGTCGGTACGCCAGGCGACGTGCCGGGATGGGCGCGTGCGATGGGCGGCGCACTCGGGTTCCTCGTCCAGTACGGGTTGTGGATCGTCATCGCGGTCGTGCTTGTGCTCGTGATACTCAATCACCGACGCTGGCTGCCCTGGATCTCCGATCGCTTCGTGCCCGTGCGCCGCGCGGATGACGTCAGTGTGCATGACGTCGCCGCGATCGAGCCCCTTCCCGAAGACATCCCCGCAGCGGTGCGGGAGTTGTTGCGCCAGTCGCGCGTACGAGCGGCGCTGGCGTTGCTGTACCGCGCTGGCGTCGGGCGGCTGTCCGACGTGCTCGGAACATCACTGCCGCCGGGAACGACCGAAGCGGAATGTCTGCGCCAGTCTCGTCGTTTGCGCGATCCGCACTTTGCCGCATTGTTCGCGCGCATCGTGCGCGGCTGGCAGGCGGCGGCGTACGCCCAGCGCCCACCGCCTGCCAGCGAAGTCGAAGCGATACTGGTGGACTGGAGCGCGCCGACCCAGGAGACGCTGGCATGAACGGACGCAACGCCGTGATCGCACTGGCCAGCATGATGGCCATCGCTGCGCTGGGATTCTGGTGGTTCAACACCTTCGAGCGAGTCGAGGAAGAGGTCGCCGCGCCCCTGCACGGAGAAGCGCTCTACAATCCGCTCTACGCGCTGAAGAAGGTATTGCAGGCGCGCGGAATCGACGTCGACACGCGCGCCAACCTCAACCTGCAGGCGATGGCGCTGGGCAGCAAGGACACCTTGCTGCTGGACGCCGACGTGCGCACGCTGACCCACGACCAGGTCAGCGACCTGCTCGACTGGATCGACGAAGGCGGTCAACTGGTTTTCCCGCTGCCGCAGGGAAGCGAAGGCCGTGGCGGTGAATTGCTCGACGCGTTCGGATTGACCGTGGCGTCCCGTTTTGCGTGCCTGAGCTGGCCGATCGAGGGCAGCGCGGACAAGGCCGAGCATTGCTTCCGCTTTGACTTCACTCCCAAGCCGGATCAGGTCGATGGCTTCGATATGCTTGTCAGCGCTCACGACGAGGGCTATGTCATGGGCCGCCATGCACGTGGTGACGGCGCGTGGTTCGTTGCCGGCGACCTCGATTTCCTGCGCAATCACGAATTGGATGAACAGGGCAACGCAGCGCTCGCGTGGCAGGTACTGGCGCCGGCCATGCACGGTGGCAGGGTGCATCTTGTGTATGCCGCAGACGTTCCGCCCTTGTACGTGCTGCTGATCGAACGTGGCTGGCCAGCCCTGCTGCCTGCCTTGCTCGCGCTGTTAGCGTGGCTGTGGGCGCGCGGTCAGCGCTTCGGGCCGCTGTTGCCGTTGTCAGCCGCACACCGACGCGCCTTGCGCGAACATGTGCTGGCCGCCGGCGAATTCACCTTCCGGCGTGGGCGCGCGACCGCACTCTACGCGCCGTTGCGCCGCGCCTTCGACGAGCAGTTGCGGCGCGACGATCCGGCTATGGCGGCGCTCGATGGCGACGCACTCATTACCGCGCTGGCCACTCGGCGCCAGCGCCCGTTGGCGGAGATTCGCCAAGCCCTGAACCCGGTGAATCTGGGCCAGCCGGAACACTTTTTCGCCAGCATAAAAACCCTCACCGAATTGAGAACCAGACCATGACCCAGGATGTCGTCGAAACGCAAACCGGCAGGTCCGGAGGCATCCGGCCCATGACCGGCGCGGCCTTGAGCGAGCGTTGCGATGCGATCCGCACGCAGATCTCGCAGGCCTTCGTCGGCCAGACCGAAATCCTCGACCAGTTGCTGATCGCGTTGCTGGCCGGCGGCCACGTGTTGCTCGAAGGCGTGCCCGGATTGGGCAAGACCCTGCTGGTGCGTGCGCTCGCAGGCGCGCTGAAGTGCACGTATTCACGCGTGCAATTCACGCCGGATCTGATGCCGAGCGACGTCAGCGGTCACGCGTTCTACGATCCGAAGACCGAAGGCTTCAAGGTCCGGCGTGGTCCGGTATTTGCGAACCTGCTTCTTGCCGACGAAATCAATCGCGCGCCGGCGAAGACGCAGGCCGCCTTGCTCGAAGCGATGCAGGAATTGCAGGTCACGATCGAATCGCGCAGCTTTCCACTGGAACCGCCGTTCCTCTGTGTCGCCACGCAGAACCCGATCGAGCAGGAGGGGACGTACCCGTTGCCGGAAGCCCAGCTCGATCGCTTCCTGCTCAAGGTGTTGATGAACTACCCGGCGCTCGACGATGAAGTGCGCATGGTAACCAGCGTCAGTCACGGCCGCAGCGCCAGCGATTTCGATCTGTCGCGCGTGCGCCAGGTGGCGACGCCGGCCGACATTCTCGCGATGCAGCTGGGCACCGCGCTCGTGCGCGTCGATCCCGTCGTGCTCGACTACGCTGTGCGCATCGCGCGTTCCACGCGCGAATGGCCCGGCATCGCGATGGGCGCAGGTCCGCGTGGCAGTCTTGCGCTGGTGCGCGCGGGTCGTGCGCAAGCGGTGCTCGCTGGCCGCGACTTCGTCACGCCGGACGATCTGCGCACGATCGCGAAACCGGCGCTGCGCCATCGTTTGAGTCTCGCGCCTGAAATGCAGATCGAGGGACGTCGAGTCGACGACGTGCTCGAAGCGTTGTTGCTGAAGGTGGAAGCGCCGCGCAAGTGAGGCCGACGCTCGTCCTCGTCGCGTCTTTGCTCGCCTGTGCACTGCTCGGTGCGCTTGCCGCGTTCGCGTGGCTGCCGCTGCAGCTGTTCGTCGCTGCATGCGCTGTTTTCGTCCTGATTGCCGCGCTGGATGCGTTGCGCCTGCGCGCTCTGTCGACGCCAGCCGTCACGCGCGAGCTGCCACCGATCGTTGCGGTCGGCATCGAGCGGCCGGTGTCGTTGCGCCTGCAGCATCTGGGTTCGCACTCGCTGCA
>JBDSBK010000185.1:0-3657 GCA_039921645.1 Dokdonella sp. | reverse complement strand
TTCCAGGCAGCCATTCGCCGATGCAGGCCTGCATGAAGCCGAGTGCGTCCGGCAACGCAATCACGAGACGACGCTTGCCGATCAACTGCGCGGTCCAGCGCACGATCTGCGCCAGTTCGATCGTACGCGGGCCAGCGAGTTCGTAAATGCGGCCGGCCGTGTGCGGGTGGATCAGCGCGCGCGCAAAGGCTTCCGTGACATCGCCGACGTAGACCGGCGCGAACACTGCGTGCGGCCGCGCGAGCGGCAGCACCGGCGCCATGCGCAACAGCGACGCAAAACGAAAGAACAGGCCGTCGCCGGGCCCGAAGATCACCGACGGCCTGAACATCGTCCATGCCAGTGGGGATGCCTTCACGCGCGCCTCGGCTTCCCCGCGCGTCTTGAGGTAAAAACTCTCGCCTTCGCCAGCGCGCAGCGCGCTCATCTGCAGCAGTCGCGACACACCGGCCGCGGCGCATGCTGCCAGCAATGTCTGGGTCAGTTCGACATGCGCCTTGTGAAAACCGCGGCCATCGCTGCCTCGTTCGTTGAGGATGCCGACGAGGTTGATCGCGGCGTCGGCGCCGACGAGATGGCGGGCAAGCGTGGTGCGATCGAGCACATCCGCGTTGACGACGGCCACGCGTGGCAGCACGCCGAGATCGCGGTGCTTCTCGCGATTTCGCGACAGCACCGTGATCGTGTGGCCGTCGGCGTGCAGTCGCGGAATCAGATGGCTGCCGACGAAGCCGGTGCCACCGAGCACGACGATCTTTTGCGGCTTCATGGGCGGCACTCCGACGCGTGACGGGACTGATCATGTAACGCGTTTTGCCCGAGTGCGCAAACGCTGGCCGCAGCCGTGCGTCCGCGTTTGCGTCAAACCGCGATCAGCGAGGTGCGCTGGCGGCCGCCGGCGGAGGGGCGTCGGCGGTCGCGCAGATCACCGACTTGCGCGGCGTCGCTTCAGTCGGTGCCTTATAGACCTGGCCGATTTTTGGCATGCGTGCGGACAGCGCGAGCACCTTGCCGTTCATGCGCCAGTCGTAGATCACGCTGAAGGCCAGCACGCGTGAGACGTATTCGCGCGTTTCGCGGTACGGGATCGTCTCGATGAAGAAATCCGGGTCGAGCGAGGCGCGTGCGTCGAGCCAGCGCCCGACCGGTGCTTCGCCGGCGTTATAGGCGGCACTCGCAAGCCACGGGCTGCCGTCGTAACGGTCGGCCATCCTGCCGAGGAAGCGCGTGCCCAGTTGCACGTTCAACTCGGGATCGAACAGATCCTGCGCGTTGGCGTACGGCAGCTTTTCCGCCTTGGCGAGTTGTTTGGCGACGCCGGGCAGCAATTGCATCAGGCCATAGGCGTCTGCGCCCGAGTGTGCGTCGGTCATCCACGCGCTCTCGGCGCGGATGATCGCGTAGACCCATGCCGGGTCGATACCGGCCCCGCGCGCCTCGCGTTTCACCTGCGCCTCCATGCCGAGCGGAAAGCGCTGCTCATACAGGTGCTGCGTCTGCGGATCGGCCGAGAATGCGAACACGGCGCGGTCGTACCAGCCACGACGATAGGCAAGATCGGTGGCGAGGCGGCGCTGATCGTCGTCGAACCTGGTCATCGCGAAGTCCCATTCGCGGCGCGCTTCGCGCAGCATGCCGAGCTCGCGGAACTCGAACGCGCGCGCGAGATCGGCTCGCGCGGCGAGGTCGGCTTCGATCTTCGGGTCGCCCGCCAGCGTGTTCGGGCAGATCGTGTATGGCTGCGAAGTCCAGTCGGCGGCAAGAAAGCCATAGAAATTCGATTCGCGCGCAAGGTCGTTGAAAAGCGGCGTCGCTTCCGGGGTGCGCTGCAGTTTCGTCAGTACGCGCGCACGCAGGTAACGCCAGCGCGGATCCGCCTTCTGCTGTTCCGACAAGCCGTCGAGTGCGGCGAGCGTTTCAGGCAGATCGCCGCCGGTCAATGCAATGCGCACCTGCCACTCGCGCGTCGCGTCGTCCTCCGCGTCCGCCGGCAGCGCCTTCAGGCGCGCCAGCGCATCGGGCGAATAGCTCGTCGCGCGATACAGCGCGAGCGCATTGAGCACGCGGTTCTTCTGCGCGGCATCCCACTTGTAGCCGGGTTCCAGTTCGGCCCACGCGGTTTCCGCGGCCGCGCTGTTGCGGCGCGCCTGGCGCGCGAGCCCGTAAGCGAGGGCGTCGCGCGCACGCGGCGTGTCGGCCCAGGTCTTTGCCTTGACGAGCGTGGCGGCAGGATCGCGCAAGGCGGCGACAAGGCGATCGGCCGCTGCGCGGTCGTCGCCGTCCAGCAGCATCGCGGCTTCCGTCGCAGTCTCCGCATTGCCGTCGTCGGCCGCGCGTTCGAGGCGTTCCCAGACCTGCTTGTCGCTGAGGATTGCGCTGCTGCGTGCTGCACGCAGAACCGGATCGCAGGAAGAAGGCAGCGAGCGCGCGCCTTGCCAGAGGGCGTCGAGGTCGCGTGCATAGTCGAGTTTTGCGCCCTCGGCGAGGCGTGCCTGCAGCGCATCGCATTGCAGTTCGCGGTCGTTGCCCTTCTGGTACAGCGGGCGGAACACCGACCATTCGCCACGGCGTGCGACTTCGCGCAAATAGGCGTTGCGCAGGTCGCTCGCGGCTAGCGAGTCCGGCCATTTCGCGAGGAAATGGTCTACTTCCTTGCGGTCGACCTTGGCAATGCGCGAGCGCAATGCGGCGAGCTCGATATACGGCGTCAACGGGTAGTGCGGATCCAGGCCGGCGGCGATTTTCTTCCATGCGCCTTCGGGCGGTCGCGTGGCTGCAGCAAGTGCGGCGCGGAACTGGGTGCGTTCGGTCGCGCGGTCGGCTGCCGCCAGAGGTGGCGCAACGAGGGTCATGCAAGGCAGGACGAGGACGGCAAGCCACCAGCGGCGAGGCGGGAAAAAACCCATGCAATGGAACCAGAAAACCAAGGGAAGGCACGCAGTGTAGCGTTGCCGCAGCGCGGTCATGGCCTAAAGGTGGCCGCTGCCAGTCAACGAAGTGCCTGCCAACATGCTGTTTATGCTCAAAGTTTTAAAAATTTCACATCCTTGTAGCAAAACTCGAACACTTGCTTTACATTTTCTTTATTCCAGCCGCCCTCTGCGGCTTGCGCTCGCTGTACCTGTGCTGACCAACCGTTCCGCCCATTCCTTGCTGTGGAGATTTCCATGCGTTCACGTCGTCTAGCCAACGTTGCCGTCCACGCCTTGGCCGGCGCCATCTTGTCGGCGCTGTATCTCGTTCCAGCAATCGCCCAGGACAGGACGGGTGAGGACATCCAGAAGCTGCAGGCGATCGAAGTCACGGGTTCGCGCATCAAGAGCGCTGAAATCGCATCGCAGACGCCGGTGCTCACGGTGACCTCGAAGGACATCGAAGCGACCGGTCTCG
Source organism: Dokdonella sp. (assembly GCA_039921645.1). Lineage (GTDB taxonomy): Bacteria > Pseudomonadota > Gammaproteobacteria > Xanthomonadales > Rhodanobacteraceae > Dokdonella_A. The sequence goes on along the minus strand of JBDSBK010000185.1, from coordinate 267 downwards.
GCTCGATCGGCGACGTGCTGCAGCGTCTGTCGGTCAGCGGCTCGTCGTTGAACACCAAGTTCAACTCGGCCGGCAACTTCGGCTTCCCGCCGGACGGTGGCGGCGTCGGCTCGGGTTCGACCACGGTGTCGCTGCGCAATCTCGGTGCGAAGCGCACCCTGATCCTCGTCGACGGCGTGCGCTGGGTGAACGAATCCTCGGCGTCGGGCGTGTCGGCGGCGGTCGACCTCAACACGATCCCGGCGAGCGTCGTTGATCGCATCGAGA
>JBDSBK010000184.1:0-5355 GCA_039921645.1 Dokdonella sp. | reverse complement strand
GAGAGGTAGTAGTCGCGATTCGGCATGCCCAGGCCGCCCTGCAGCAGGTAGGCGACGTTGTGCGAAGGATCCTGCAACCCCTGTGCAACGAACAAACCGAACAGGTGCTCGGTCGCGAGATTGGTCGCGTTGATCGGATCGACATCCGCGCGCAAGCCCGCACCGAGCACGCGCGCCAGATCGGTCTTCGATGCGATCGCATCGATCGTCGCGAGCGTCGGTTTCAACGGCGTGAGTCCGGCGTTCTCGATCCCGGCCTCGTCCATGTAGGCGGAGTAGTAGTCGGCGATCCTGCGCGCATTCGAACCCGCGGCCGGCTTGGCTGCGCCCGCATCGCGGATCAATTGGGCATTGCGTTGCTCGGCTTTCTGGAAGACCTGGAAGAACACACCGGTACTCGAGCGATCGGCGGGGATCTCGGTGACCTTGCGCCAGCCGCCGTTGGCGTAGCCATCGAAGTCATCGCCGGGCTTGATCGTGCGATCCATCCCGGCGAGATCGACGCCCGCTGGGCGCGCAGTCCCCGTCTTCGCGCCGTCGGCCGCCCATGCGGTGGTTCCGCAAAGCGCCGCCGCCATCACCATCCATCGAATACCTTGCATGTGTTTCCCCGGTCTGTGCAGACGCGCACGATAGAGCCTGCAGCGGCTCTTGTGATCATGACCTATGACCTACACGTGCCGCCTGCCGTTAACATGCAAACCACGCCCAATCGCGTTCGTCCCCATGTCCATCGACACCATCGACATCAACAAGCAGCTCCATCGCTTCGACGGTCAGTCCGAAGTCTGGCTGTTCGGCTACGGCTCGCTGATCTGGAAGGCGGATTTCTCCTGGCTCGAACGCCGTCCCGCGCGCATCCGTGGCTGGTCGCGACGCTTCTGGCAGGGTTCGCACGACCACCGCGGCACGCAGGAGGCGCCCGGGCGCGTGGCGACCCTCATAGCCGAGCCCGGCGCCGTGTGTGCCGGCATGGCGTACCTGATCACGCCGGAGGTGTTCGATCATCTCGATCGACGCGAAAAGAACGGCTACCTGCGCCAGGTGATGCCGCTTTACTTTGACGACGGCAGCCGCGTGGAAGGCCTGGTCTATATCGCATCGGAAGCCAATGCGGCCTATCTGGGGCCTTCATCGGAGGCGGAGATTGCGCGTCACATCGCGGGCGCCGCAGGCCCGAGCGGTCTCAACCGCGACTATCTCGTGCACCTTGCCGACGCGCTGCGTCGATTGGGCGCGCACGATGCGCATGTATTCGCGATCGAGGCGCATCTGAAGGCACTGGACGGCGCATCCACCTGATCCGATCGGGCTTCCGCGATCAGTCCTTGGGCAGCTTTGCAGCCCACATGTTGTCGACGAGATTCGGATAGCGTCGACCGGCCGCATCCGCACGCTGGCGCGCGGCGTCTTTCTGCGCGGGCGTGAGAGGCGACGATTTCCTGCGGCCTTTCGGCGCAGGGCGTTTCCATGGTGGGGTTGGCGGTTGCGGCATGGCGATGGAGCGAAGCCTCTGCTGACGATGGTGTCGACATGTCCGGATGGCAGAATACGATTTAGCGATTGCCTCCCGATATTTTCGTGTCTCACGACTGGCCGTCGTCGGCCAGCGCATTCACGACGCCGCGCGCGCCACCACACGATTGCGGCCTTTCGCCTTGGCGGCGTAGAGCGCCCGGTCGGAGGTTTCAATGAGGACATCCGGCGATTGCCTCGCGTCCGGGCAGATCGCACTGACACCGATGCTGACGGTCACGTGGGGAGCGACCGGCGAGGTCAAATGCGCGAGAGCAAGCGACTCGACGCGCCGACGCAAGCGCTCGGCCATGCGCCTCCCCTCGTCCAGACCACACGCGGGCAGCAGCAAGGCGAACTCTTCGCCGCCATAGCGCGCCAGAAGCTCATCCGGATTGCGCAGCACACTGACGCAGACAGTGGCCAGAACGCGCAGGCACTCATCACCATGCAGATGCCCGCGCGCATCGTTGAGCGGTTTGAAACAGTCGACATCCACGAGCAGCAAAGCGAGCGAACGCCCATCGCGCGCATGCCGCTGCCATTCTTCGGCGAGGCGTTCGTCGAAGCAGCGGCGATTCGCGATGCCGGTGAGCCCGTCGCTCAACGACAGCTGTTGCAGCTTGCGGTTGGCCTGCTCCAGTTCGCGTACCACGCGCGCAAAGTGGATCGCACCCGCGACCTGGACCGCTATCGCATCGAAGACCGCGCAGACCTCGGCCGTGAAGAAATCGGCACGCGTGCTCTCGAGGTTGAGCACGCCATGCAGGCGCGCACGGTGGCGAATCGGCACCAGGTATTCGGACGCCACATCGGTGTTGCCGGGCACGTAGTCGGGATCGGATTCGACATTGGCGATGAGCTGCGCGTCGCCCGTTCGGGCGCAGCGGCCGGACGCGCCGATCGCGACCGACCAGGGCATCCCGCTCGGCAGGTCGAGCGCGAGCGATCCCGCCCATACCTCCTGCACGAAGTACGATCCTTCCTCGTTGAGCAGGATGATGCTGGCGATCGTCACCGGCAGGCGCCGCGCAATGCCATCGACGATGTCCTGCAGCACCGCTTCCAGCGTCTCGCCCTGCAACGCCTCGATGGATACCTGCGCGAGGATTTCGGTGAGCATGGCGCGCCGGCCGGACGCATCGCGCTCGACCCAGGGAAGGTCCGGCTCGTGCATGTCGGGCTCGTTTGCTGCGCGCTGCGTCATTTTCGCCGACTCGTGCGAGGCTCCCAGTCTACGACCTGATGCGCTCCTTTGGCTCGCTTGCAGGCCTTGCATTGGTCGCAAGGCGAATCCGCCCAGCGGTCCATCCGCGGCGCGGTCACGCGGGTCGCATCGTCGAGTTACGTAGGGAGCAGGCGTACTACCGACTGACCGCTGGCTCACAGCGTCGCGGCCCGCTGGAGATTGCTCCAAAAGCGTTTGGCGAGCGGCTGGATATCGGGCATGGAACCGCTCGTGCCAGCACAGCCGATCCACTGCGCCCGCTGCGGTACCAAAATCTCCGTGAGACCAACCGTGCAATACGCGACCGCGCGCCCTTCGACGCGCGGTCGCATCACAATAACCCTACGGCGTCGCGGATTCCAAGCGATGCGAACTCATCGAACCGCAACGACGCGCAAACAATCAGAACCACCAGACGTTCAGATCCTCAAACTGGATGCTCCACGTTGGAGCGACCTTGAGGGCATTGGTGCTGTTCGTCGCAATCAGGAACCAGCCACCCATGTTCACGTCGAGATTGGGATAGTAGATGTCGACACCGGACTGCGCATTGACGATGGTCCCGTTGGTATCCCGAATGTCGTAGCCGATGCCGACCGAGTTGACATGCAGGGTTACCTGATACCAGGTGTTGTCCTGCAAGCCGTATTGCCACGAGTCCCAGACGTGCCCGCCGGTCGGAGATGTGTAGTCCCAAGACTCGAAGGTGGACGATACGTCGAGGCTGTTCGGATTCGCCGGACTATTGCCCAGGATGATCATTCCACGTCCCTGCAGGAAGTCGTCGTGCCACTGGCCCTTCAGCATGATGGCCAGATGATCGCTGTCCTCGGGATGAGCGGAAAAATAGCCATTTGATATGAACCAGAACGACATTGCCTGCGTGGTTGCGCCCGCCGGTCGAATCCCGCTGGGGTCTCCGAACATGAATTCATGATCGTTGTATGGATGGCCCGGAAGGATGTGCCAGGTATTGTCGACGGCGAGTTCGCGGATCTGCGAATGCCCTTGCGAATCGAAATTGAACACCAGAGACCTTGCAATCAACTGCTGGGCAAAGGCAACCGAGTTGAACGAGAACATCGCCGCTAGAAAAATGATGATGCGCATGATGATAAATATCCTTATTCAAATGGTGAAAAACATTCCAGCCGCCAACACCAGGATTTCAATCCTGCATCTGCAAGACCGGTGAGCGATGGCGCGTTCATTCGCAGAGTCGCAGGTGCGCTCGTCGATCTCCAATGCACGTGATGCATGGACCATTCAATGAACAAATCGACGATTTTCTAAGGACGAGCCACAATTGCGGATCGTTGCACGACAGGTGAGCATTGTTGCCGGTCGGTCGAATTACTTCACATGTATATTTGTCGATCGCGTATCGTGCCCATTGCAGCGGCACGTATCACGACGACAGGCCAGCAGATCGATGATCAGAATTCGTCAGCCTTGATCAAGGCAACGAGCCGCCAGCGACTATCGAAGTTCCTGATTTTTTTCGCGCGCTGGCTGCAACGCTTGCTCGAAGCGGCCCTCGAATCGCGCCAGACCACGTCCCCAAAGCGGCAGCGTGAGATTGAGCAGTTGCATCAGTACGCGCCAGCCGATAAGCCAGAAGGCGAGGAACATCGGTGCGATCAAGGGCACGCCCCGACCGAGCGCCTCGAGGTCGCCGCCCAGTACGGTGAAACGGAGCAACAAGGCGCTGCCGAGCAGGAAGACCAGAGCGAACGGATAGCCGTAGCCATAACGCGCCGTCGCGCGCGGGCCGAGTTCGAGATAGGCATCGATGAAATCGCTGCGACGAACGACATCGAGACCGATGAAGACCGCGGTTGCGAGCGCCGGCAACGCCATCGAGCGTTCGCGAAAACGCATCGACATGTCGAGCAGCCAATGAGCGATCGAAAGCGAACCGGGCTTGGGCGCGATGCAGGCGAGCGCTCCGATGGCGAGGCCAGCCCAGACGACGCTGTGCCAGATGGCGTACCCGATGGCCGTCGTCACGCGCCGGCGTTCATCCGGATCGCTCGCTGCCGACGCGGTGAACAGGACGCGTGCGACAACGGCCAGGCTGTAAGCCGTTCCTTCGGCAAGGTAGAGCAGGATTACATCGAGCGGGGCGAGGCGCCCGAACATCCACAATGCGAGGGGCACCAGCGCGTTCGCGACGAGAAATCCACCCTGGCTCCACAGCGTGGCCGCGGGCGGCGGCACCGGCAGCAGGTGAGCCAGGCCGCGCATCGATGTGTTCTCAACGACGCTCGCTCGCAGGAAGGGCCGGTAGTCGCGCGGATCGGTCATCGAGCAATGGTGCGCGGATCAGGACCGTGCTGTCGAGCGGTCAGGCGATCAACCATTTTTCGGACCACGGTTCAATGTGCAGGCCTGGCTTTCAGATAGCGATCGAACCACGCCGCCACCGATGTTCGAACCTGCTCCAGCGATCGCGCATCCGACCATTGATGCGCCATGTCGTCGGCGAGCGTCAGCCGCAGGCGTGGTTCATTGCCGCCACGATAACCGGGCCCGAGCGCAGCATGCAGCGCCAGCGCGAACCGCGACGTCATCGTCGTGTCGTCGGTGCCCTGGATGATCAGCAAGGCGGG
>JBDSBK010000183.1:0-3340 GCA_039921645.1 Dokdonella sp. | reverse complement strand
GCAATCTCGGCGATATTGTCGGGCTTCACGCCGCCGTCGATTTCGAGACGGATGGCGCGACCGCTCGCGTCGATGCGCTCGCGCGCGCGCCGCAATTTTTCGAGCGCTGTCGGAATGAAACTCTGCCCGCCGAATCCCGGATTGACCGACATGATCAGAACGAGGTCGATCTTGTCTAGCACGTAATCGAGATAGTTGAGCGACGTCGCCGGATTGAACACGAGGCCGGCCTGGCAGCCGGAACTCTTGATCAACTGGATCGTGCGGTCGATGTGCTCGCTCGCTTCCGGATGAAAACTGATCAGCGTCGCTCCAGCATTGGCGAAATCCGGCACGATGCGATCGACCGGCTTGACCATCAGATGCACGTCGATCGGCGCGGTGACACCATGTTTGCGCAGCGCTGTGCACACCAATGGCCCGATGGTGAGATTGGGGACGTAGTGGTTGTCCATCACGTCGAAGTGGATCCACTGTGCTCCGGCTTCGATGACGGCATCGACTTCCGCGCCGAGTCGTGCGAAGTCGGCGGAAAGTATCGACGGGGCGATGATCGGTGATTGCCTGGCCATTTTCATTCCCGCTGGGTGGATTTCATTTCAAGCCGCGTTCCGACTTTATCCGTTCGTATGCCGCATTGATCTCGCGCGCGCGATCTTCGGCGCGGCGCTTCAATTCGTCGGGCACGTCGCTGCCGAGCTTGTCCGGATGGTGCTGACTCATGAGCTTGCGATAGGCGCGCTTGATGTCGCCATCGGATGCGTTGCGCTGGATGCCGAGTACCGCGTACGCATCGATCGCGGGACGCAACGAGGGCGGCGGTCGCGGACCATAGCTGCCACGCGGCCCGTGCGCTGCGGATGCATAACCCTTCATTGCCGAGAGTGCCGCCAGTTCGTCGTCGCCGACCCCAAGCGCCGCGCACAGGCGGCGAACCAGCGCGAGCTTGGGTTGTGCCAGCGCGCCTTCCGCATGGACGAGATCGAGCAGCAGATCGAGCACGACGAAGGCGAGGTCGCGGCGGCCGCTGCACCAGCTCCGGAGGCCGATGATCGCAAGGCCGGCATCGAAGCCGTCCTGCTTGCCGACGCCGAATCGCTCGATCGCCACGCGCCGCTGCGCCGGACCCAGGCCCAGACGCGAGATCAGCGCCTCGGTCGCTGCGATCTCCGGCTCGGACACGCGTCCGTCCGATTTCGACAATGCGCCGGCAAACGCGAACAGCGGCTCGATGAAGCCCTGCCCCATCGATGGGGGCCGCAGCCGCCCCACGGCCTGATCATAGAAATGCCCGAGCACGGCCCCGATCAGCAGGCCGATTGGGTTGTGGAACAGGATCAAGCCGAGAACCGCACCCACCAGCTTGCCGAGGACGCTCATGCGCGCGCTCCCGCCACGTTCCGCGCATGCGGGCGCGCGCTGGCGGCGAACAGTTGTCGGGGCTTGGCGAGCGTGCGAGGCATGCGGCTGGCAGACGATGAAAGGTCGCGGATTCTAGCAAGTGCCGCCTGAAGTGCCGTTGATGGCGCGTTGCTGGAGGCTGTCGGGCCGCGGCCACGGGATATGACGTTGGTTTTTGCCGTGCGCGAATCGGCATCTTTGGAATCGACACCCTTACAATTGCCGCCTGCGCATTGCCACCGGAATCCATCGTGCCGACCGTACTTTCGCAATCGAATCTCCCCGGCCTCGAGCTGATCCACCGCGGCAAGGTGCGCGACGTCTATGCACTCGGTATTGATGAATTGCTGATTGTTGCCAGCGACCGCTTGTCTGCGTTCGATGTCGTATTGCCCGATCCGATTCCGGGCAAGGGCGAGATGCTGTGCCAGATCTCGAATTTCTGGTTCGAGCGCACCGCGCATCTGATGCCGAACCACCTGACCGGCAAACGCGTCGCCGATGTCCTGCCGACAGGCACCGATGCCGCGTTGTACGCGAAGCGCAGCGTCGTGACCAAACGCCTGAAGCCGGTTCCGGTCGAAGCCATCGCGCGGGGTTACCTCATTGGCTCGGGGTGGAAGGACTATCAGGCGACCGGTTCGCTGTGCGGAATCCGCTTGCCAACCGGTTTGCGTCAGGCCGAACAACTGCCGCAGCCGATCTTCACGCCATCGACCAAGGCCGCCGTCGGCGACCACGACGAGAACGTGAGCTTCGATCAGGTGATCTCCGCGGTTGGCGCCGATCTGGCCGAACAGGTCCGCGCGGCGACGCTTTCCCTCTACCGCTTTGCTGCCGATTACGCAGCGCAGCGCGGCATCATCATCGCCGACACCAAGTTCGAATTCGGCACCGATGCTGCGGGCAGGCTCTACGTCATGGACGAAATGCTGACGCCGGATTCGTCGCGTTTCTGGCCGGCCGACCAGTACCGTGTCGGCATCAGCCCGCCGAGCTACGACAAGCAGTTCGTGCGCGACTATCTGGAAACGCTGGACTGGAACAAGACCGCTCCCGGTCCGGTGTTGCCACGGGCCGTGATTGACGGCACGGCCGCCAAATACGCCGAGGCCTTGCACAAGCTGGCTGGTATCGTCATCGACTGATCCGGGAGCGGCCGCGAGGATATGCGTCGCGGGCGCGACGTCGGCGGGAGAAACTGCCTCTGTGGGAGAGGTTTCAGCCGCGATGCTCTGCAGGTTTCATGCTGCGCGGGGTCAACGTTCGCCCGGAAAAAGCATCGCGACTGAAGTCGCTCCCACAACAATCATCTGCGTGCTTCCAGCATCGCCAACCTCGCTCGAAGCGGCTTCATTGTGGGAGCGGCGCAAGCCACTCCCAGAAAACGTGAAGCGGTTCCCTAGCGCACACGCTCGTCGTAGATTAGACGCGTCGACAAGGAGCCAAGCATGCGCAGCGTCAACCAGTGGTTCGGCAACTACAGCGCCGATCATCAGAATCCGACCAATCGCCTGATCCACTGGGTCTGCGTGCCCGCGATCCTGTGGGCGGCCATCGCGGGTCTTTGGCTGGTTCCGGTGTCTCCATGGATTGGGCGCCCGGGCTTCTGGTGCGGCCTCGTGATGGTCGGCGCATTCGCGTTCTACTGGCGCTTGTCGCGTCCGCTCGGCGCGGCGATGCTGGTCGTCTTCGTCGTGCTCGGCCTCGTCACCGAATTGCTCTACCGCGCGCTCGGACCGACGCATCTCCTGTGGCTGGCGATCGGCGTATTCGTTGTCGCGTGGATCGGCCAGTTCGTCGGGCACTTGATCGAAGGCCGCAGGCCGTCGTTCTTCACCGATCTCGCCTATCTGCTGATCGGGCCCGCATGGCTGACAGGCAAAATCATGCGGCGCATCGGCGTCGCCTACTGAGCGTGTCGACCCACTGCACGTTC
>JBDSBK010000182.1:0-17434 GCA_039921645.1 Dokdonella sp. | reverse complement strand
GCTGGTAGATCGCGCACTGGTGGAAGATCGACGAACTCTCTTCGGCCACGCCGACGATGGCGATCTTGCTGCCCGGCCGCACGACGATCGCGTTGCCTTCATCGGAGCCGCGCGGCACCAGATTGGTATTGAAGATGTTGAAGGTCCAGCCGAGCACGCTGTTGATGCGGATCGCAAGGATCGCTTCATCGACATTCTCTTGGCCATCGACGAGCTGGATCGTGCCGCTCATGTAGGCGTAACTGCCTTCGTCGTCGACTGCCAGGCCGCTGATCGTCACGTTGTTTCCGCTGACATTCAGAACCTGCGTGGCGACATCGACCGTGCCCGATTGCACCAGCGAGTAGAACGCCTTGAACAGCGGCGGGTGTGCGAAATCGAATGCGGTGCCAGCAAGCGAAATGACGCCATCGCGGCTGATCGCCATGCCGGTGGCGTTCAATCCGTTGGGCGCGCCCGCGGGTGGATTGGTGACGATGCAGCCGGTCTGGCCCGGATAGTTGGTGAGGTGGAAGCTCGCATCCAGCGTGCCGTCGTTGAGGATGCGGCAGAGCAGGAGGCGATAGATGCCGCCCTGCAGGTCGGTCGCTGCGAGCACGCTCGCGCCACTGACCGGATCGTAGCCGAGCACCGGCTGCGAGAGGGAGCCGCCGGCGATCGCGATGGGTATCAAACCGCCCAACGCGAAGCCGTCAGCGGGGCTGCCGTTGGCGTTGCGCGCGCCGACGACGACGTCGTGGAATCCAGGGCGCACTGCGGCGTAGACGATCAGGCCATCCGGATGAACGGTCATGGCGGTCGGGCCGTATGCGTCGATGCCGCTGATGCGTGCAGTGCCTGCATTGGCGAAGCTGCCGTCGATGTTGCCGGCCGCTTTCGCACCCAGCCCGATAACAGCGAGCGCAAAGACGACGCCGATGCGCGCGATCAGGGAAGTGAATTTCATTGCCGATACTCCGAGGTATTGCGGCTGCCACCCCATGCAGCAGCCTTGCGGCCACCTTGACCTCGGCGAATCTCACTTGCTTATCGGCTATCTCAGCGCAATCTCATCGCGCCCTATAACGACGGGGCAAATGGTTGTTTCATCTGCATTTTCTCGAAATCGCGCAAGGCGATACAGGCGCTCAGACGCAGGCTGTTGGGGTATGGGGGGTCCATGCGGCAGCTGCCCGGCGGCTCGCCGAGCCGGGCCGCAAGCAGCAAGGCATCCTCGGCGTGATAGGTGCCAGCGATCCCATGTTGGCGAGCCAGCGACAACTGCTGACGAGCACGATCCAAGTCGCCGCGAACGAAGGCTTCCCAGGCCAGCAGCAGGTCGGACACGCCGCCGAAGACCGAGCCGCCGGACTGCGATTGCGCCGTGACGGCCACATCGCCGGGTGGCGCCAGTCCGTTTTCGAGCGCCATCAGCAACAGCGGAGGCTGCAGGTAATCGCGATGGTTGCGCGTCCATGCATTCGAAAGCATCGAGCGCGCCACATCGGCATGGCCCGCGCGCGCGGCGGCGAATGCCTGCAGACCCAGCATCTCGGTCTCGCAGCTCTGCTCGTCCTGGTCGTGGCACAGGCGAATCGTCGCGTCGATACGCTGCGCTGCATCGTCGCTGTCCGCCTCCAGCGCGGCCAGGGCGCCGAACTCGCTCGCGCGACGCTGCATCGAATACGCGCGTCGTTCGCCGGCGGCGGTCCGGCTCTCGTCGAATGCGTTCATCGCTTGCGTCAGGTCGCCGCGCGAATAGGCGGCACGACCGCGAAAGTACGCGTCAGCGACCGGATTCCGGTTGATGGCAGGCAAATCCTTCAGAAGGGATTTGGCCTCGCGATCACCGAGCGAAATGCGGTCGGTCACCACTTCGGCAAGGAGCTCGCCATCGGTCTGGTCGAGCGGAATCTGTTGCAGTGAACGCAAGGCTCCGGCGAGTTCCCGATTGCCCAGCTGATCGTGGGCGCTCGAATACTGCAGGTACCACGCCTGCGGGCGCAGATCGATCAGTGCGTTGAGCGGCCCGCGTATCGGTTGGCCGCGGGTGCGCGCGGTGAAGTAATCGCAGAACAGGCGCAAATACGGCGACGATTCGGCAGTTAGGCGTGCGTGCGCTGCATCCAGCCAGGTCTGCGCGTCTTTCGCGGACGCGTCCGGTGTCCACCAGGCGAGCATGATCGCCGGCACCGGCGTGGTCGGATCGGTCTGGTGGGCGCTCTGCATCAGCGCCTTGGCGCGGCTGCGTTCGCCGGAATTTTCGGCTTTGAATGCCGCACTGACGAGTGTTGCCGTGCCGGCGCGACTGGCCTGCAGGTCGCTCGCGTTCAATGCATAGCCGACATTGACGACGCTGTCGCGCGGCCACAGGAACGCCGCCGCCAGCGCGAGCGACAGCAGCAAAACGACCAGCGCGCCCGACAATATCAACGGACGCGACAAGCGCTTGTGCGGTTTTGCGAGCGCCACCACAGGTTCTGGTGCGACCGCTACCAGCGTCTCGACCAGGTGGATCGATCGCGGCGCTTCGACGTCATCGTCGACGTGAGGTTTGCGCGGCATCCGCTGGAAATCGAGCTCGGTGCTGATCGACGCATCCAGGCGCAATCCGCTGCCGCGCACGGTGGCAACCTGTTCGCCATACGGACCCAATGCCCCGCGCAGGCGCCACACCAGTTGCGAGAGCGAGGATTCGGACACTTCCTGGCCGCCCGGCCACAGCTTGTCGAAGATCTCCTGACGCTTGAGCAAGTGGCCATCTGCTGCGCACAACATCTGCAGCAGGCGCAGCATCAGCGGCGTGGAAGCCACATCTTCGCCGTCGACGACCAGCGTCTGACGTCGCAGATCCAGTACGACACCGGCAAATCGATAGCCGAGCAGCCGTTTGTCGGACGAACGTGACAGGTCGGGCGCGGCCATCAGACACCGAGAAGGCGGAATGCCCCAGTGTAGTGGAGCGGGGGCAGCCGCTGGAAATGGAAAAGTCCCTCAGCTGCGCGCGCTGGCTCGCGCGAAACCGATTTGGCGATCAGCTCGACGCGCGAGCTTTCAAGGCCTCGCGCAGGTCCGCGCGGAATGACTTCGGATCGCAGCGTTCGATCCTGACCTGCGGCGTCGCGTGCCATTCGGCACACCGCTGGATCGCTTCGGCGACGGCGTCGGCGAGTGCCGCAGTGACGACGACGCCATCCTCGAGGAACAGCGCCTTGACCTCGAACACGCCATCGGCGCGATGCGCCTTGGCATCGAGCCGACCGATGAGGCGACCGCGATGCAGGATCGGCAGCACGAAGTAGCCGTATTTGCGTTTGGGCTCCGGTGTGTAGCATTCGATGCGGTAGTCGAAACCGAACATCGTCGATGCGCGCTCACGATCCCACACGACCGGATCGAACGGCGACAGCAAGGTCGTGTGGCTCGCACGCAGACGATTGGCTGCGGCGGTGCGTGCAAGTTCGCCGTGTTCGCGATGCACGTAGGCGGGATTGCTCCAGCCGTCGACCCCGACGCGCAGGAGTTCGCCGGACGCGACCAGCGCGTCGAGATCGGCGTCCTTGACGCGCCCCCCCGCACGGAAATAGTCGTTGATCCAGCGTGCTTGCGTGATGCCCAACGCATGCACCCCACCCAGGACGAACTCGCGTCGCATCTCGGCGTCGGACAAGCTTGCGTCACGATCCAGCGGTGAAGCCGCGTCGCGCACCGCCGCCTTCGCCAGCACGCGTTCTCGCAAGTCGTACACACGATGAAAATTCTCGCGTCGATCGATCATCAGATCGCCGAGTGCGAATAGCGCTTCGAGCCAGCGCTTCTCGTTTTTCCAGCCCCACCAGCCGCCGCTCGCGACGCCATCGCTGCGTTCGAAGTCGGAGGCCTTGACCGCGCCCTTTTCGCGAACGTGTTCGAGCAACCCTGCCATCCCGGCGGCGTGATCCTTGCGCGTGCGCAGCGCGCTCTTCATCGACCAATGACGGTCGCGCCCATCCAGCGCATGGCGGCGATGCAGGCCGTAATCGCGCAACGGCGCGAAGCACGCTTCATGCGCCCAGCACTCGAAGATGGCGGCTTCAGCGAGCGACTCTTCCAGCCAGGCCGAGCGATACCCGCCGAGACGCGAGAACAACACCAGGTAAGGACTGCGCGCGACGACATGGATGGTGTCGATCTGCAGCACGCGCATGCGCTCGATCGCGGCAAGCACGTCGGCCTTGCGCGCGCGCCGCGACGGACGCGCGAGCAGGCCCTGCGCAGCGAGATGAAGCAGGCGCGCCTGATGTGCGGTGAGCGTGATCTCCGCTTGCACGATGTGCGCGCCTCGCCCGTCAGCGTCGCGCAGCGAGGATCGCATCGAGGCGATCGGTGGTTCCCGCAATGCGCTCCAGATGCGGATATCTCAGTCCCTCGTGATAGTCGATGCGCACGATCTTGTACTCGTCACCGGCCTTGACCAGCAATTCGATCGGCGCAGCACTTCCTTTTGCTGCCGCCACCGCGTCCTTCAATCGCTCGGCCTTGAATTCGCGACCATTGACCGCGACGAGTGTGCCGGTCGGTGCGATACCGGCCTTGAATGCAGGCCCGTTCCAGCGCACATCGGCTATCTTGGAATCCTTGGTATTGATCGTGAGCCCGATCGAGGTGGAGAAATCGGCGGCCTTGCGGTTCGCTTCCACGCTCTTCTGCAACGCGCTCGGCGTATCCGTGTAGACGAGCTTCCAGCCGCTCGCGGCGATGCCGTCCAGCGGGGGCGCGTGCGCGTCGACGCGTTCGCGCAGGAAGGTCGCCCAGTCGTGCGTGACAACGCCATTCAATGCATGCACGACATCGTCGAACGTGTACGTCTTCACCGCATAGCTGCCGTCGTCGACGCCGAAGAATGCGTGCGCGAAATCATCGAGCGAACGTTGCTCGTGCGTGAGTTCGCGCAGCTTCGCATCGACGGCGAGCCAGATCAGCTGCCCGGCGCTGTAGTAGTCCTCGCTCATCTGGTAGTTGCGATAGGCCAGCGGTTTGCGTTGCGCGACGATCGGATCGTTGGTCGTATCCTGCACGTTTCGCCAGTCGAATCCCGGCCGGTTGTCGGCGTAGTTCGCCGCCACCATCGCCAGCGCATCACGCGCCTGCTCGGCGCTCCACAAGCCCGAGCGCGCGGCGAGCACATGGCCCCAATACTGGGTCTGCCCTTCGTAGACCCACAGCAGGCTGCCCTGCATCGGCACATTGAAATTCGGCGTGGTCAGGTCTGCCGGCCGGCGGAACTTGCCATTCCATGAATGCGTGTACTCGTGCGGAAGCAGGTCGCGCACCGGTGCATGCTTGTCCCATTCGCTGAAGTAGCCGGGCTCGACGCTGTTTTCGCTGGAGCGGTGGTGCTCGAGACCAATGCCGCCCAGATTGTCGGTCAGCGCCAGCAACATGTCGTAGTGATCGTAGTGCTGCGAGCCGTACAGCTTGCGCGCCTGTGCGACGAGCTCGACATGCGCTTTGAGCTGGTCGGGCTTGATCTCCAGGTCCTTCGCTTCGTCGGCGACGATGTTCAGACGCACCGGTACATTGCCCGCACCCGCGAGATCGACGCGCTTGTAATGGCGGCCAGCGAACATCGGCGAGTCGACGAGGATGTCGAACGCAACCGGCTTGAAGTTGACGCTGCCGTTCGCGGCGAGCGCACCCATCTTTTCGAGCGCGCAACCGAATTGCCAGCCCGACGGCAGTTTCACGGTCGGCGCGACCGTGATCCCGCGCGCGTGGTACCCGGCCGGATACAGCGCGACCGTGTTCCACTGCAGATTGAGCATGTCCGGCGTCATAACCACGCGACCCTGGCTCGCATCCTGCGGCGACAGGAAAGCGAAATCGACGGCAATGCTCGCGACACCCGGCGGGACGTCGATGTGAAACGCATACACGTCGAGAGGATCCCGTTTCCAGGCGATCGGCTTGCCATTGCCGCTGATCGCGAGGCCCGCAAGCTTGTCGATCGGCCCGCGCGGAGCATGGTTGCCCGGCAGCCATTGCGGATACAGCAGGGTCAGCGATCCCGCGGCAACGGGGATTTCCTCGTGCACGCGGACGATGCGATGGTCCAGGTCGGTTGCATCGACGTCCAGCTTCAACGTCCCTGGATAGCTCGCGTCGACGGGCGGCGGAATGACACCGTCCGCGGCGAACGCCATCGGCGGCACTGCGATGCAAGCCAGCAACGCAAGCGTTGCGATGACACATGTCTTCACCATCTGATCTCCGATTGATCCCTGATGTTCCGGTGCAATTCGCAATTTTCGTCAACGCCGATTGTTGCATGAGCTGCCAATCTGTCGCGGCAAGACCTGAAGCACTTGACGTTGCCGCCGTTGCCCGGAGTGCGCTTGCTATCTACGAAGGGTTTCGTTATAAATTCTCGCGCAGCCATCGTCGTGGTTTTCGACATGCGTTGCGTTCACCGCACCGGATCGACGCAGGGAAACCCCCGATGAAGAAAATCGCCCTCCGCATCGCGATCGCCTGCATCATTGCGGCAGCCGCAACGACCAGTTGGCATGCGATGCGCAGGCATACGCCGTCGCTGCTCGTCTTTCCGAGCCAGAGCGGGTTGCGTGCGGTTTCGATGAGCGCAACCCAGTTCATCTTCGCGATGAGCGCGTGAGGTATGGCGGCATGATTTCTTGACGCCGCTCTGCTTCGCGAATCACTGAAGCGCACCCCCAGATCCGATCCCGCGCCTGCGATGACTCCAATGCTGAACGGGAATCGCGACACGGCACGTGAGACTGTCGCGACAGCAACCGATTCCTGCGCCGATTTCATCGCTTCCAAGGCCGGATGAGGCAGCGCACGTTTTCGCGAACTGACGCACGCTCCAGACATCAGCACTGGCGATTGGCCGGCAAAGGCCTAGAATCGTCGGGTTAACGCCTCCGCTGCCTGGATTGCCAATGCTGTATCACCTTCACGAAGTCAATCGCACCCTGCTCAATCCGTGGGTGGCCTGGTCCGGCGCGGCGGCGCAGGCGTTGTCGGCGCTGGACAGCTGGATATCCCAGGTGCCTGGCGTGGACCGCTTCGCGGCGGGCCATGAACTGTTCTATCGGCTTGGCAAGGACTACGAAAAACCCGCGTTCGAGATCACTTCCGTCGTGTCGCATGGCCGTCAGGCCGCGGTGATCGAGGAGCGCGCGCTGGAATTGCCGTTCTGCAATCTCGTGCACTTCAAGCGCTGCAGCGACGATCCGGATGCCTTGAAGCAGCTGCGCGACGATCCGGTCGTGCTCGTGGTTGCGCCGATGTCGGGCCATCACGCGACCCTGCTGCGCGACACCGTGCGCACCTTGCTTCGCGACCACGATGTCTACATCACCGACTGGGTCGATGCGCGCATGGTGCCGCTCGACAAGGGCCCGTTCGGCCTGGACGAGTACATCGCCTATGTGCGCCGTTTCATCGGCCATCTCGGCGCACGCAACGTACATGTGATGTCGGTGTGCCAGCCGACGGTGCCGGTGCTCGCCGCCGTCTCGTTGATGGCATCGGCCGGCGAACCCACGCCGCTGTCGCTGACGATGATGGGTGGTCCGATCGATCCGCGCCAATGCCCGACCAAGGTCAACGACCTCGCCACAACCAAACCGTTTTCGTGGTTCGAGACGAATGTCGTATTCGACGTACCGCCGAACTACCCGGGCAAAGGCCGTCGTGTCTACCCGGGCTTCATGCAGCATGCGGGCTTCGTCGCGATGAACCCGAGTCGGCATTTCAACGCGCACTGGGATTTTTACCAGGACCTGCTGCGCGGCGATCTCGATGACGCCGCTGCACATCGCCGCTTCTACGACGAGTACAACGCGGTGCTCGATCTGCCTGCGGAGTTCTATCTCGATACGATCCGCATCGTGTTCCAGGAGCATTCGTTGCCACTGGGCACGTGGGTCGTCGAGGGCGAACGCGTCGCTCCCGAAGCGATCAAGGGTTCGGCGCTGCTGACGATCGAGGGCGAACTCGACGATATTTCCGGCCTCGGCCAGACCAGGGCCGCGCATGACCTGTGCAGTGGAATTCCGGCAAAAAATCACGCGCATATCGAAGTGAAGGGCGCGGGTCACTATGGCATCTTCAGCGGCCGCCGCTGGCGCGATGTGGTCTACCCTGACGTGCGCGATTTCATTCGCCGCTTCCACACAAGTTCTGCGAAATCAAAACCGCCAACGGCCAGGAAAGTGACGGCTGCGCGCGCAGGCAAGCGCTGAATCCAGGCCCGGGCGATCTGCTTTTCCTTCCTCGTCCCGGTACAGTCGGGGCTCAACGTTCGCGAGGTGCTCCATGCGCAAGTCCGTCTGCAGCTTCGTCGGCGTTCTGTCGTTCCTGACATGCGCGAGCGCTCTTGCGGAATCTCCCGCAAAGCCGGTAACGATGGCGCAAGTGCTCGAAGCGTC
This sequence comes from Dokdonella sp., assembly GCA_039921645.1. Classification (GTDB taxonomy): domain Bacteria; phylum Pseudomonadota; class Gammaproteobacteria; order Xanthomonadales; family Rhodanobacteraceae; genus Dokdonella_A. Next base: position 9,020 of record JBDSBK010000182.1, on the reverse strand, counting down.
GAAGCCGGCCGATTGGCGCACGCTCGATCCCGACAATACGCTGTACCTCGATCTGGCCAGCGGTCGCGTGGTTATCGAACTTGCGCCCGCATTCGCGCCGCTGCATGCGAAGAACATTCGCACGCTGGTACACGAACGCTATTTCGATGGTCTCGCGATCCTGCGCGTGCAGGATAATTTCGTGACCCAATGGGGCGATCCGAACGCGGACGACAAGGAAAAGATCCGCACGCTCGGCACGGCAAGCAAGACGCTGGCGCCGGAATTCGAGCGGTCGATCGCGAAAGACCTGCCATTCACGCGCCTGCCCGATGGCGATGTGTATGCGCCTGACGTCGGATTCACCAACGGCATGCCCGCGGCGCGTGATGCAAAGACCGGCAAGACCTGGCTTGCGCACTGTTATGGCATGGTCGGCGTGGGACGCGACAACGCGGTCGAATCGGGCAGCGGCGCCGAACTCTACGTGGTAACCGGTCAGGCGCCACGTCAACTCGATCGCAACATCGCCGTCGTCGGTCGCGTCGTGCAGGGCATGGAGTGGCTGTCTGCGCTGCCGCGCGGCACTGGGGCGCTTGGCTTTTACGAGAAACCCGAACAGCGGATCGCGATCAACTCGGTGAGGCTGGTCGCCGATGTGCCCGCGGCCGAGCGTACGCCGCTCGAGATACTGCGCACCGATACGCCGACGTTCGCCGCGTTGGTCGAATCGCGGCGCAATCGCCGCGACGACTGGTACAAGGTGCCGGCCGGAAAAATCGACCTTTGCAGCGTGCCGATTCCGGTGCGACCGTCACACTAGGCGTTCGCGCGAAGTCGCACTTGCGCACCTAGTGGTGGCGGCTCCAGCCGCGATACTCGTTGCACGAACTGTTCAAAAGCATCGGGACTGAAGTCCCTCCCACAAAGCCATACAACCCCTCCGGGCAGCCACCTGCCGCGTGTGGGAGCGGCTTCAGCCGCGATGCTCGTTGCACCAATTGGTCAAAAGCATCGGCACTGAAGTCCCGCCCACAAAGCCATCCAACCATTTGTGGAAGCCATGCCGCCGCTTGCGGGAGCGGCTTTCAGCCGCGATGCCTTTGCGCGAACCATTCAAAAGCATCGGAACTGAAGTCCCTGCCTCAGAGCCATCAGCTCACTCGTGGGAGCGGCTTCAGCCGAGATGCTCCTGCGCCACCCCTTCAAGAACATCGGGACTCAAGTCCCTCCCCCTCCCACAGGATCAAGTGACTGATGGGAGCGGCTTCAGCCACGATACCCTGCGCGTGAAAAGCGTATCGAGCCTTTACAGCTGGGCGGCGCTGAACGTGTCGCAGCTCTTGAGGTCGCCGGAGGCGAATCCACTCTTGAACCAGCGTACGCGCTCGGCCGATGAGCCATGCGTGAATGAATCGGGCACCGCGTAGCCGCGGGATTGTTTCTGCAAGGTGTCGTCGCCGATCTGGTTGGCCGCGTTCAATGCGGCTTCGATGTCGCCCGCTTCGAGCCAGTTGAGCTTCTGCTGCGCGTGGTTGGCCCATACGCCGGCAAAGCAATCGGCCTGCAATTCCTGGCGTACCGAGAGGCCACCCGCGCCCTGCATCGGCGTGCCGCGCTGTGCCGACTGTTCGACCTTGTCCATGATGCCGAGCAGGTTCTGGATGTGATGACCGACCTCATGCGCGATCACATAGGCGCGCGCGAAGTCGCCGGCCGCGTGGAAGCGCTTCTGCATCTCCTGGAAGAAATCGAGATCGAGGTAGACCTGGCGATCGCCCGGGCAATAGAAGGGGCCCATTGCGGCGGACGCCTGACCGCACGCCGACTGCACGCCTCCGTGGAAAAGAACCAGACGCGGCGCCGGGTACTGCTTGCCACTGGCGCTGAACATCTCGCCCCAGACATCCTCGGTGCTGCCGAGGATCTTCTTGACGAACAAGGTCTGTTCGTCGTTCGGTGCCGGCGCGACTTGTTGCTGCGCCGCCTGCCCGCCGTCGTCACCACCGCCCATGTTGCTGAGCAGTTGCAGTATCTCGCCCGGATTCTTGCCGAACAGAAGGCCGACAATGACGACGATGATGATGCCGCCCAAGCCCAGCCCGCGCCCGCCACCGAACGAAGGACCTCCACCGCCGCCGCCCTCGTCCTCGACCACGTTGTCGCTGGACCTTCCCTTCTGCCAGAGCATAGGTTTCTCCACCTTCCGTTTCGGACATCCGAACGGCGCCGACACTACTCTGCAGGCTGCGCGCCTCGCAAGCGGGTTCGGCGATGTGTGGCAGCAGGCGTTCAGCATGCCACGCAAGCGGGCGCGCCGGGTCCCACCGGCGCGCCGACATGACCGCAACGGTGCCCTCTGACGGCGCCGCCATCTTTCAGTCGGACAAAAGCGCGATCGCCTTGCACGCATACGTCATCAACGCCGGTGCGATGCCGGTTTGCGCCTGCATGGCCCCGGCATTCTCGCGGTACATCGCGTTCATCGAGCGCTGGATCCCCGCGTCGCCACCGGTGAATTCACGCACCAATGCGCGCCATCGCCGCGCAAGCGCCTGTACCTCGGCCGTCGCCGGATCCTTGTCGAGATCGAACGCCGCCTGCATGCCGGCGATCACATCGGGCCATGCTTGCTCGACCTCGCGGATGCGTGATGGACCGAGGTGCGCGGCGCGCCGTTCGATTGATTGCAATTGTTCGGTATCGAAATATTTTTCCATGAGCGTACTGGCCTCGATGCTGTTGAGAAGGGTGTCGGCATCGATCGTCCTGCCTGCGGCCACTTGTCGGGCGACACGTTCCAGGCGATCGAGCAGGTCCTGCTGGCGGACGACCGCGGCACGCAACCGGTCGACCTGACGCGCGAGCGCCTCGCTCAGCGAGGGAGCATCGGCATCCATGCAGGCGCGGATGTCCGGCAGCGAAAACCCGAGCGCCCTGAGCGAAACGATGTGCTGCAGCCGCAGCAGTTCGCGTTCGCCGTAAAGGCGATAGCCGGCGTCGCTGCGTGCCGCGGGCCGCAACAGGCCCTTGGCTTCATAGTGGTGCAGCGTACGAACGGTCAGGCCGGTTCGACGGGCGATCTGGCTCACGGTATGCAACGTCATCCCTCCTGTTCCGATTGCGTGCGGAGCCATGTTCAAGCCTCACCTTGGGTCAGGGTCAAGCGTCCATGCGACGATCGCGACCTGCAAGCTATTCGCCCGAAGACCGGTCCTTGTCGCATCGCGACGGGCAATGCGTCGCGCAACGCATCCGTTTTCGCAACGATTGGGGAGATCGATCAATGAGCCGCATCACGACCCGCCTGGCGGACATCTGGGACACGACAACAGCGCGCCTGCGCGGCACCGGCGAAACCCTTCCGCCGCTCGTGCTGCGCCTGATCATGGGCTGGGAGTTCTGGGAGTCCGGTTTCGAGAAGCTTAATGGCAGCAACTGGTTCGCGGATATCCAGTCGCGCTTTCCATTTCCGTTCGATCGCCTGCCGGCCGATTTCAGCTGGCAGATGTCGACCTGGACCGAGATCATCGGCGCTGTCCTCATCTGGATCGGCCTCGGCACGCGCGTGGCTGCGTTCGCATTGCTGTTCGTCACGTTCGTCGCGACGGCCGCCGTGCACTGGCCGGACATGTGGTCGATGTGGAGCGATCTCGCCAAGGGCTACGCGATCAAGGACATGGGCCATGGCAACTTCAAACTGCCCCTGCTGTTCGCCGTGATGTTGCTGCCGCTGGTCTTCAACGGTGCCGGAAAGCTGAGCGTTGACCATCTGCTCGCGAAATGGATCGGTCCGCGCGAGCCACGCGCTCCGATCGACGATCCGCTGGCATGGTCGCTGGCCTCGCTGGTGCTTGCGTTGCCGTTCCTGATGCTGATGCCAACCTTCGGCTTCGCATTGCTCGCGTGCGCGGTCGTGCTCGCGATCGTCGCACGCATGCGAGGCTGAGCCGACGAAAACATCCTCCGGACATCGCTGCGACATCGCGTACGCATCGACAATCCGATTCGATGCGTGCGGGCTTGCTATGCTGACGCGATGAGCATCTCCTCTTCCGCTACGAAGATGGCACAACGCTTCCGTGGCTTCCTGCCGGTCATCATCGATGTCGAGACTGGCGGCTTCGATTGCGAGCGGCATGCGCTGCTGGAGATCGCGGCCATCGTCGTGCGCATGGACGATGACGGCTTCGTGCATTGCGAGCCCGCGGTCTCGACGCATGTCGAGGCATTCGCAGGCTCCGAGCTCGACCCGCGCTCGCTGGAGATCACCGGCATCGACCCCGACCATCCTTTTCGCGGCGCGCTGCCGGAAAAAGAGGCGCTCGAGGTCATCTTCAAGCCCGTACGCGCGGCCTTGCGTGCGAACGACTGCCAGCGCGCGATCCTGGTCGGCCACAACGCCGCCTTCGACCTCGGCTTCCTCAACGCCGCGATCCGTCGCACGGCGCACAAGCGCAGCCCGTTCCATCCGTTCAGCTGTTTCGACACGGTCACCCTTGGCGGACTCGCGTTCGGACAGACCGTGCTCAGCCGCGCGGTCGAAGCATCAGGACGCGCATGGGACGCACGCGAGGCGCATTCGGCCGTCTACGACACCGAACGCACGGCTGACCTGTTCTGCGATGTCGTCAATCGCTGGAAGCGGATGAGCGAGATGGCGGCCGGAACCTTTGCCTGACGGCAGGCAGTTGTCGCGGTCGCGTCGTTTCGCTTGAACCTCGTTTCGCTTGAACCCGGGGACCCGCGGGCGCATCTTGCAGGCATGCCGATCTACGAATACGCCCCGCTGAGCCCTCCCGGCTGCGCCCTGTGCTGCTACGGCTTCGAGCTGTTGCAGCGTTTGCCCGACGCGGCACTGACGCATTGCACCGCCTGTGGCGGCGCTGTCCAGCGCGTGCTCGGCGCACCCCAGGTCGTTGCCGGCCAGGCGCATGTCCTGCAGGAAAAGCACGTCGCCAAGCATGGCTTCACCCAGTACCGCCGCATCGGCAAGGGACTCTACGAGAAGACCGCCGGCAAGGGACCCGACACAATCAGCGGCGACTGATTGTGTCGTTTCGTCATATTGCAGAACATCGTCTGTCGGACGTATACCATTGATTTTGATATTTTTTGCCTCACGCTGTCTGCGCGCGTGCTGAGGCATGTCACAACACTGAAATAATTCTCTCATCGTTCTGCAATCACCCGGGCCTACAAAGCGCACCAGGCGGCGACCTGCCGTGTTCGCTTTTCCAACTCTTTGAGGAGTCCCGCGTGCTCACCTCGATCAAGACCCGATTCATCGCCGCTGGTCTGGCTGCCGTCATCGGCAGCGCAGTCATCGGCGCTGCGCCCGCGCACGCCACCGACATCACCGGTGCCGGTGCGACTTTCATCTATCCGATCCTGTCGAAATGGTCGGACACGTACAACAACGCGACCGGCAACAAGATCAACTACCAGTCGATCGGTTCCGGCGGCGGCATCGCCCAGATCAAGGCCGGCACCGTGATCTTCGGTTCGTCGGACAAACCGCTCACCCCGACCGAACTTCAGGACGCGGGCCTGGCCCAGTTCCCGTCCGTCATCGGCGGTGTGGTACCGGTGATCAACATCGAAGGCGTCGAAGCCGGCAAGGTCCATTTCACCGGCCCGCTGCTCGCCGACATCTACCAGGGCAAGATCACCAAGTGGAACGACCCGGCGATTGCCCAGGTCAACCCGGACCTCAAGCTCGGCGACGGCGCGATCACGGTCGTGCACCGTTCAGACGGTTCGGGCACCACGTTCAACTATGTGAATTACCTGTCCAAGGTGTCGCCGGAATGGAAGGCGAAGATCGGTGAAGGCACGGCCGTGTCGTGGCCGGTCGGCGTGGGTGGCAAGGGCAACGAAGGCGTCGCTGCGTACGTGAAGCAGATCAAGGGCTCGATCGGCTACGTCGAACTCGCGTATGCGTTGCAGAACAAGATGACCTATGCCGCCGTGCAGAACTCGGCAGGCCAGTTCGTGCAGCCGAGTCTGGCCAGCTTCCAGGCCGCCGCAGCGAGCGCCGACTGGAAAAATGCAAAGGACTTCTTCCTCGTGATCACGAATGCGCCGGGCGAGAATTCCTGGCCGATCACCGCGACGAATTTCATCCTCGTCTACAAGCAGCCGAAGAACAGCGTCGGCACCAAGGCCGCGCTCGACTTCTTCAAGTGGGCGTACGAGAACGGCGGCAAGCAGGCCGAAGAGCTCGACTACGTGCCGCTGCCGAAAGCGCTGGCCGAACAGATCGAAGCGTACTGGCAGGCGCAGATCAAGCTCTGATTCCGCACAACGCCGCGCGTCCCGAACCGCTTCGGGTCGATAAGCACCTCCGCATGCCGTTCGGGTCTCGTGATTTCGACCCGAACGGCTTTTCACTTGCACGAAGCCGCTCATGTCCGCTCAGACCCGTGCGATCCCGATGACCATGACGACCGCCGTCGTCGACGCAAACCGTCGCAACACGCGCGACGCGCGCGCCGACAATCTGTTTCGCTGGATCGTGGCCGCCGCCGGCATGCTCGTGCTCGCGGCACTTACGGGCACCGCGCTGTCGATGCTGTGGGGCGGACGCGAAGCGTTCGGCACTTTCGGTTTCGGTTTCCTGTTTTCGACTGAGTGGGACGCCGTCAATCATCAGTTCGGCGCGCTGGTGCCGATCTACGGCACGCTCGTTACCGCGTTGATCGCGATGCTCATCGCCGTGCCGGTCAGCTTCGGCATCGCTCTCTTTCTCACCGAAGTTGCGCCCAACTGGCTGCGCGGCCCGGTCGCCGCAGCGATTGAACTGCTGGCCGGTATTCCCTCGATCATCTATGGCATGTGGGGCTTGTTCGTCTTCGTGCCGATCATGGCCGAGTACGTCAATCCCTGGCTCAACGATCATCTCGGTCGCTTGCCATTGCTCGGTCCGTTGTTTACGGGTCCGCCGCTCGGTATCGGCATGCTCACCGCCGGCATCGTGCTCGCGATCATGGTGATTCCCTTCATCTCCTCCGTTATGCGCGAAGTGTTCCTCACCGTGCCGACGCGACTGAAGGAATCGGCTTACGCGCTTGGCAGCACGACGTGGGAAGTGGTGTGGGACATCGTGCTGCCGTACACGCGTTCGGCGGTGATCGGCGGCGTGTTCCTCGGCCTCGGCCGCGCACTCGGCGAGACGATGGCGGTCACCTTCGTGCTCGGCAACGCGCACCGCTTGTCGGCCTCCTTGCTGGAACCGGGCAATTCCATCGCCGCAACGATCGCGAACGAATTCACCGAGGCCGATTCCGACATCTATCGCTCGTCGCTGATCGCCCTCGGCTTCCTGCTGTTCGTCGTGACCTTCATCGTGCTGGCGGCGGCAAAGCTGCTGCTGCGCCGGATGGCGCGCCAGGAGGGCACGAAATGAGCGCCGTCGCCGATCGTCTCTATCGCAAACGCGTCGTCATCAACGCATTCAACCTGATTGCTTCCGGCCTGTGCGCCGCGTTCGGTCTGTTCTGGCTGGTGTGGATACTGTGGACGACGCTGCGCCACGGGCTCGCCGCGATGAAGCCCGGGCTTTTCACGCAGATGACGCCGCCGCCGGGTTCCGAGGGCGGTCTCGCCAACGCGCTGTTCGGCAGCCTCGTCATGAGCTTCGCCGCGATTCTCATCGGCACGCCCGTCGGCATCGCAGCGGGTACGTACCTGGCCGAGTTCGCGAAGAAGCAGGCGATCGGCGAGACGATCCGTTTCCTCAACGACATCCTGCTGTCCGCGCCTTCGATCGTTCTCGGCCTCTTCGTCTACACCCTCGTGGTTGCGCCGAGCGGACATTTCTCCGGCTGGGCCGGAGCGCTCACGCTTGCGCTGATCGTGCTGCCGGTCGTCGTACGTACAACGGACGAAATGCTGCAACTCGTGCCGAGCACGATGCGCGAAGCCGCGCTCTCGCTTGGCATCCCGCAGTGGAAGGTCACGATGCAGGTGCTGTACCGCTCCGCACTGCCCGGCATCGTCACCGGCGTGCTGCTTGCACTCGCGCGCATCAGCGGCGAGACCGCTCCGCTGCTGTTCACTGCGCTCAACAACCAGTACTGGAGCCACGACATGAACGCGCCAATGGCGAGCATGCCGGTGGTGATCTTCCAGTACGCGATGAGCCCGTACGAGTCCTGGCAATCGCTCGCCTGGGCGGGCGCGTTCGTCGTCACCGTGTTCGTCCTGCTTCTGAGCATTCTTTCCCGCGCGATCCTGCTGCGCAACAAGGTCTCCCATGACTGACGCCCTCTTTTCCGCCGATTCCATGGCCGCGACATCCGCCGCGGTCGCACCCGCGTCCGCACAGCGGCCGAAGATGGCCGCGCGCAACCTCGACTTCTACTACAACGGCTTCCAGGCGCTGAAGAACGTCAACTTCAACATCGCCGAGAAGCGCGTCACCGCGTTGATCGGCCCATCCGGCTGCGGCAAGTCCACGCTGCTGCGCGTGTTCAACCGCATCTATTCGATTTACCCGAAGCTCGAAGCGAAAGGCGAAGTGCTGCTCGATGGCGAGAACATCCTCGATCCGAAATTCCCGTTGAATCGACTGCGCTCGAAGGTCGGCATGGTGTTCCAGAAGCCGGTACCGTTTCCGATGTCGATCTACGACAACATCGCCTACGGCATCCGTCATTACGAAAAATTGCCGAAGGGCGAGATGGACGCTCGCGTCGAGCAGGCGCTGATCCAGGGCGCGCTGTGGGGCGAGGTCAAGGACAAGCTCAGGCAGAGCGCGCTCGGTCTATCCGGCGGCCAGCAGCAGCGCCTGTGCATCGCGCGCGCTATCGCATTGAAGCCTGAGGTGATCCTGCTCGACGAGCCGACCTCCGCACTGGATCCGATCGCGACCGGCAAGATCGAGCAGCTGATCTCCGAACTCAAGGATCATTTCACGATCGCGATCGTGACCCACAACATGCAGCAGGCGGCCCGCTGCTCGGATTTCACCGCCTTCATGTACCTGGGCGAGCTGGTCGAATTCGGCGACACCGAAATGCTGTTCACGAAACCGACCA
>JBDSBK010000181.1:0-10250 GCA_039921645.1 Dokdonella sp. | reverse complement strand
GGCGCGAGCGCGCCGAACACGATCGGCCCGAGCGCGAGTCCGGCGAGCATTTCGCCGATCACGGGTGGCTGACCGAGTCGCTGCAGCACCCACGCGAGCAGGCGCGCGCTTGCGAGGATGATGGTCAGTTGCAGCAGCAGGTGTGGCACGTCAGGCCGCGTCGGGCGGATCGTAGACCAGCGGCGGCCGCGCGTGTCCGCGGTGGTAGCTGTCGATGACGCGACCGTAGTGAATGACGCGGCTCACCGTATACAGGGTGATGCGGGTGACGTCGCGCACGGGGCGGAAGTGGCTACCGCGGAACTCGCCCTCGTAGCGCGAATCGATCGGCACCGATACGACACCGAGTCCCTTCTCGCGCGTTGCCGCGATCAGCAGCGCGGCCTCGAACACGAAATCGTCCGCCGCCAGGTCGGCCAGCTCCAATGCGCCGAGCGGGTAGTAGCGCTGGCCGCTTTGCGTGTCCGCAATGGGCACCGCGCAGCCCCAGGAAATGCCCCAGTCGGCGACCGCATTCGCACGCCGCCGCGCCGGTGGCTGGTTCTCGCGATGGCGGATGCGTGCGCCGATCACGATGTGCTGCGGATAGCGCGTTGCCGCCGCGAGCAGGCGCGGGATGTCGCTGGCGAGATGCTGGCCGTCGCCATCCATCGCGACGACGGCGTCGAAACCGAGTTCGCGCGCCTTGCGGAAACCGTCGCGCAAGCCCTGGCCCTTGCCGAGCGGCGTCGCATGGCGAATCACCGTGATCGGCAGGTCGGCGATGCACTCGATGGTGCGATCGGTCGAGCCGTCGTCGATCACGATTACGTTCGGGCACAGCGCAAGCACCGACTCGACCACACCGCGGATCGCGCGCTCTTCGTTGAGTGCGGGAATCACGACCGCGATGCGATCGCCCGTGGTCGCGCTCATGCTCGTACCTCGATGATCAGTGCGCTGGCGGCGCCGTTGCGCAAGGCGACATGCGTTTGCTGTTTGCGAGCGAGGGCGATGAACAGCGGCAGCGACATCGCCATCGGCGTGGCATGCGCCAGCGTGGTCCATGGCTGCGGCGATTCCGTCGGCTGCGCGCTTTGCGCGACATGCCGCAGATGCAGTTCGGCGACCGATTGCGCGGTGCTCTGTGCGTTGACGATGAGCGCCACGCCGAACGAAACGCTGCCCGGAATGAAGTCGACGAGCGGACCGCGCAGTGCATTGTCGTACGCGGCAAACAGCACCGGCGTCTGCTCCGTGTGCGACTGGATCGCCGCCTCCAGCAGGCCCGCGGCAAAACTGCCGTGCCACGCGGTAATCGCGCTCGACGCCGCGTGGCAGTGCGCCGCGATCGTCCAGTAGCCGGCCGCTGCGTTGTGCACGGAATTGTGGAAGCGCGTGGGTGAAAGTTCGAGCGGCTCGTGCGCAAGCGTCGTGCAGAGGTCATCGGTGATCGCGATATCGCCGTGCGCCGAGGCGAATACACACGGCAATTCCGAGGGTGTGCGTACGGCCATCGTGCAGGCCTGGGCGCCGACATCGCAGGCAAGGAGGACCGGGTCAGGTGCGCGGCGACGTTCGTTCGGCGGCAGGATCGTCGCGCTCGGGCGCGCATTGCCAGGCTCCGGCACGCGATCCTCGCGCAGCGCCTGTGCCGCGGTGTTCCAGTCCGCAAGGCCGGGTGACCACCAGCCAATGCCTTCGACGTGCACGATCAGGCTGTCGATGGTCATTGCGTCCGTGCTCATGCGGACCGCCCAGCGCCAAAGGCGAGGGTGCAATTGTTGCCGCCGAAACCAAACGAATTGCTCAACGCAACGCGGATCGAACGGACTTCGTTGGCGAAGGCGATCTGCGGACCGCAATGCGGGTCGGGCGTGGTGCTGTTCAAGGTACCGGGCACCAGGTCCTGTTCCATCGCGAGCAGGGTAAACAAGGCTTCGAGGATGCCGGCGGCGCCGAGGGTGTGGCCGCTCCAGCCCTTGGTCGAGCTGGCGCGGGTCGTCGACGGAAACGTATCCGCGACCAGCGCAGCCTCGACTTCGTCGTTCTTCACCGTCGCCGTACCGTGCAGGTTGATGTAGTCGACATCGGCGGGCACGAGTGCCGCGCGCGCAAGCGCATCGGCGAGCGCGAGGCGTGCCCCGAGGCCCTGCGGATGCGGCGTCGACATGTGGTGCGCGTCCGATGATTCGCCGTAGCCGAGCAGGCGAGGCAAGCGCGCTTCGCCGTCGCGTTCGAGCAACGCGAAGCCCGCCGCTTCGCCGATCGATATGCCGCGGCGCGTCGCATCGAACGGCCGGCACGGCTCCGGCGAGACGAGCTCGAGCGCGTTGAACCCGTACAGCACGCTGCCGCACAAGGTGTCGACACCGGCGAGGATCGCCGCGTCGACGAGGCCGAGACGGATCATGCGCTCGGCCTTGGCGAAGACCTTTGCGCTCGACGAGCACGCGGTCGCGACCGTGAGGCAGGGCCCGCGCGTGCCGAGCACCGCTTCGAGAAACAGGCCGAGCGAATGCGGCGTATGCAGGAACGGATTGCGGAAATGCGCGGCGAAGTGCCCGTCGTGCAGGCCGAGGTAGGCTTCTTCGGTCGCGCCGATGCTCGCGGTCGAGGTGCCGACCACAAGCGCGACGCGCGCCGCGCCATGGCGTTCGATCGCCGCGCGGGCGAGGTCGAGGAAGCCGTCGGCTTGCAGGCCAAGCCAGGCGAGGCGATTGTTGCGGCAGTCGTACTCGGCGAACGCGGCCGGGAACGTCAGTTCCTCGATGCCATCGACGCGACCGATCGCGCATGCCAGCGGCGCACGCGTGAAATCGTTCGGGCGCAGACCGCCCTGTCGCGCATGCAGCGCACGCGCATGCGCTGCGCGGCCGCTGCCGAGCGCGGACATGGCAGTGCAGGCTGTGATCGTGAGGGGCTGGATCGGGTGCGGCACGTGGCAGGGATGGCCAGAGGGCCGAAAATTATGACACAGCCCCTGCTTGGCCAGCGGGGGCAGGAACGGGCGGCGGCCTGGCTGGAAACCAGCGGTTCAGACTGCGCCCGAATGGACTAGCACGCGTCTGCATCCCGCGGACGCGGCGTCGACGTGCGACAGGCCTCGTCTCGACGCGGCCGATGTCGCGAACCGCGCACGGCGCGAATGCGCCGCAGGATTTTCAACGGTTCTCGACAGGGCAGCGGGCGCGGGTTGCGGGCCCGGCACGCTGCAGGCCTGCCAACATCGCGCTGCTACCATGCGCGGCAAATCCGATTCGACATGGGCGCCCGCAACCGATGCAAACCCAGCAGATCAGTGCAGTCGAGAGCTTCCTGCACGACCTCCAGGATCGTCTCTGCGCCGCGCTCGAATCCATCGACGGCGCTGGCCGCTTCATTGAGGATGCGTGGACGCGCAAGGGGACGCCCTCGCCCCACCGGCCGCCGCCGATCCTTCAGCCGCTTGAGGCGGCTTCGACCTCCACGCCAGCAATACGGGATAGCGACGACGGCGGGCGGCCTGCGGCCACCGATGCTCTCTCGGGGGGCGGACGCACGCGCGTGCTCAAGGACGGCGCCGTGTTCGAGCAGGCCGGCGTCAATTTCTCGCGCGTCTCCGGTACGCGCCTGCCGCCCGCGGCGAGCGCGCATCGCCCGGAACTGGCCGGGGCGCCATGGACGGCGCTCGGTGTATCCCTGGTTGCGCATCCGGGAAATCCCTACCTGCCAACCACGCACATGAATGTGCGCTACTTCGAAGCGCAGGTGCCGGGCAACGATCGCGCGTGGTGGTTCGGCGGCGGCTTCGATCTGACGCCGTACTATCCGTTCGATGCCGACGTTGTGCACTGGCACGAGGTGGCGCGTGAGGCCTGCGCGCCCTTCGGCGACGACATCTATCCGCGCTGGAAGGAGTGGTGCGACGAGTATTTCTTCCTCAAGCACCGCGGTGAAACGCGCGGCGTCGGCGGCGTGTTCTTCGACGATCTCAACGCCGGTGGCTTCGATCGCTGCTTCGGACTCATGCGCGCGGTGGGAAACGGATTCATCGATGCGTACGTGCCGATTGCCGCGCGGCGCAAGGACACGCCCTACGCCGAGCGCGAGCGCGAATTCCAGTTGTACCGACGTGGTCGCTACGTCGAGTTCAACCTCGTGCACGATCGCGGGACGCTGTTCGGACTGCAATCGGGTGGGCGCACCGAGTCGATCCTGATGTCGCTGCCACCGCGCGTGCGTTTCGAATACGGCTATGCGCCGGAGCCCGGCAGCGACGAGGCTCGGCTCGCCGACTACCTCAAGCCGCGCGACTGGCTCGAGGACCGAAAATGATTTTCAGCGAATGCCGATTGGTTGTAGTGATTTTATTCGGCGCGACCCGAAACTCCGCGCAACGCGCGACGGATCGTCACTTCCACTCATACAGCGTGTAGTAGACCGGCGAGATCGGGCCTGCCTTCGGATCGCGGCTGAGCCGGCCGCTGCCGTCGTTGTCGAAGAAGGTCTGACTTGGACCGTTCTGCGGCACGATCTTGATCATCCAGACATGCCCTTGTTGACGGTATTCCTCGACGGTGTCGTCACCCTGCTTGCGCGTGGTGACTTCGCTTTCGGAAATGCGCTGGGAATTGGCGGATGCGTCGCGCGACGCCTTGTCTCGCACCAGGCGCGCGTCCGGCTTCGGCAGCGGCGCCAGCGGATCCTCGTTGGCTTGCGCTGCGGGGCCCGAGGCGTCTTTCACGGGTGCGGATTCCTTCGACGTCACGCCGGGATCGTTGAGCCCCGGCGGTGGTGCCGCGTCGGCGTTTGCGGGTTTCTTCTGCGCCGCATCGACGGCAAAACTCGCCAAGGTTGCGAGCAGCGCGGCAATGACGAGCATGCGAAAGGTCGGTTTCATGGCGCGCTCCTGAGAATGCGATCAGACTAGCAGACGAGGGTGAATTTGCGCTTGCGCGGCTGAACGGAAAGCGTGATCGCGGTCAGCGGATCGGAATTGAAGTCGGATGCCTCCGCGCGTCGTCGGCGCGGCAGGGCGGGATTCGCCGACGTGCGGTTGGGGTTTCCCCCGCGCTCCTGCGTACAAGGAATAACGGCATGGCGATCGCCGTGCTGGCGTGTCCAATCGATCACGGAGTAGTGGGATGAACATGTCACGTTTGATGGCCACCGCCCTGTTCGGCGTTGCGGCCGGCCTGTCCACGATATCCGCACCAGCGACCGAACTGGCGCATGGCATCGATGCCATCGATCAGGTCAGCATGATCCTGCCCTGGTACAACGGCGTATTACAGAATATCGGCAGCGACATCGCCTGCCTCAGCGACCCGCCGATCGTCGAGATTCGCGTGCAGGGGTATGCCGGCTTCAGCCTGGTGCCGCCGAATACTTCGCCCGCGGTCGGCGAGGTGTTCTACACGCATTTGGTGCTGAGCCATCCGGGCAATCCCTGCGCGGGCAGTGCGGTCGCGATCGAGCTGTTGCTGCCCGCTGGCATCGCGCCGGCCAATTCGGCCGCCAACCCTGCGTTCTGCTTCGCGGTGTCGGGCGTCAGCAACCAGTTGTTCGACCTCGGCAATGATGCCGGGTACGGCTGTCCGCAGACCTATTCGCAGGGTTTGCAGGGGCTCGCGGTGATTCCCCCGCACGGCGGTATCGGCGGCAGCGGGGCCTGGGGCATGGCGCGTGGCTTCTGGCTCGAGCTGCTGATCCCGTTGCAGGCGACGCAACCGCAGTCCGGCAGCAACTCGATCGCGTGGCGGGTCAACCCGGACATCGGTGTGGTCGGCTATCCGGCGGTCGCGGCATTCGTCAACAACGATGTGATCTTCCGTACCGCGAACGAGGACAACCAGTTGACCCTCGACATCTGCACGATCACGCCGACGCCGAACGGCTGCTGACAGCAAGCCGACTGGCGTTGCAATCGGCAAGGACGCGCGCCAAGCTGCGGGCCCGTTGCCGCGCAGTCCTGCCATGTCGTCCTCCCGTCCGCGCCTCGTCCTCATCGACGGATCCTCGTACCTGTATCGCGCGTTTCATGCGCTGCCGCCGCTGACCAATGCCGCGGGTGAACCGACCGGGGCGCTGTTCGGCATCGTCAACATGCTGCGTGCGACATTGAAGGCGCAGCCGGACTTCGCCGCGTTCGTGCAGGACGCGCCAGGTCCGACCTTTCGCGACGATCTCTACGTCGCCTACAAGGCCAATCGCGCTGCGATGCCGGATGACCTGCGCGCCCAAGTCGAGCCGATGCTCGCGATCGTCGGCGCACTCGGTTTTCCGATCCTGCGTATCGACGGCGTCGAAGCCGACGACGTGATCGGCACGCTGACCCTGCAGGCGATTGCCGCGGGCATCGACGTGACCGTGTCGACCGGCGACAAGGATTTCGCGCAGCTGGTCGTGCCCGGCGTCGAGCTGGTCAACACGATGACAAATACGACGCTTGATACGGCGGGCGTCGTCGAGAAATTCGGTGTGCGCCCGGACCAGATCGTCGACTACCTCGCGCTGATGGGCGACAGCGTCGACAACATTCCCGGCGTCGAGAAATGCGGCCCGAAGACGGCGGCAAAGTGGCTGGCCGAGTACGGCAATCTCGATGGCGTGATCGCGAACGCGGACAAGGTCGGCGGCAAGATCGGCGAGAACCTGCGCAAGGCGCTGGAGCAGCTGCCGCTGTCGAAGCAACTGGCGACGATCAAGACCGATGTCATGCTCGATCGCGGGCCGGCCGAACTGAAACTGGTTTCCCGCGATGCCGATGCACTGCGCGTCTTGTACAAGCGTTATGAATTCAATGCGGCGTTGAAAGAATTGGAAGCGGCGGTGGGTGGGAACGGCATCGCGGCTGAAGCCGCTCCCACAACAACCGATATCGCGAGGACGGGCCTTGGGTCGAGTGCTTATGTGGGAGTGGCTTCAGCCGCGATGCCTTCGGCCCAGATGCTTGACCTGCCGGAAGAACTCTCGGGTCCCGGCCACTACGAGCTGATTACGACGCAGGCGCAATTCGATGCATGGCTGGCGAAGTTGCACGCCGCCGACCTGATCGCATTCGACACTGAAACGACGTCGCTCGATTCGATGCGGGCTGAAATTGTCGGACTCTCGTTCGCGGTCGAACCCAAATCGGCCGCGTACATTCCGCTCGGTCACGACTACCCGGGCGCGCCCCAACAACTCGCGCGCGATGCGGTGCTCGCCGCGCTGAAACCGATTCTCGAGGACGAGCAGCGCGCCAAGCTCGCGCAGCACGCGAAATACGACGTCAACGTGCTGTCGAACTACGGCATCCGCGTGCGCGGCGTCGCGCACGACACCATGCTCGAATCGTACGTGTTGAATTCGACGGCGCGCCACGACATGGACGCGCTGGCGAAGCGTCATCTCGGTATCGAGACGATCCACTACGAAGACGTCACCGGCAAGGGCGCCAAGCAGATTTCGTTTTCGCAGGTGGACCTCGACACGGCGTGCCGGTATGCGGCGGAGGACGCCGACATCACCTTGCGCCTGCACCACGTGATGTGGCCGAAGCTCGAAGCGACGCCTTCGTTGAAGGCGGTCTACGAAGGCATCGAAGTTCCGCTGGTGCCGGCGCTCGCGCGCATGGAGCAACGCGGCGTATTGATCGACACGGTCGCACTCAAGCTGCAAAGCCAAGAACTGGCCAGGCGCATGCATGAGCTGACCGAGCGCGCGTTCGCGATCGCCGGTCGCAATTTCAGCCTCGATTCTCCGAAGCAGTTGCAGGCCATCCTGTTCGACGAATTCAAGTTGCCGATCGTCGTGAAGACGCCGGGCGGGCAGCCATCGACGAACGAAGAAGCGCTCGAGGCGATTGCAGACCAGCATGAGCTGCCGCGCGTGATCCTGGATTATCGCGGCCTCGCAAAATTGCGATCGACGTACACGGAGAAGCTGGCCCACAACGTCAATCCGCGCACGGGTCGCGTGCACACGAGCTACGGCCAGGCGATTGCGGCGACCGGGCGCTTGTCGTCGTCGGATCCGAACCTGCAGAACATCCCGATCCGCACCGAGGACGGCCGACGCATTCGCCAGGCCTTCGTCGCACCGGAGGGATGGAAGGTCGTTGCCGCGGACTATTCGCAGATCGAGCTGCGCATCATGGCGCACCTCTCCGGCGACGCCGGTTTGCTCGCCGCGTTCCACGGCGGCCAGGACGTGCATCGCGCGACCGCGGCCGAAGTGTTCGGCGTTCCGCAGGCGGACGTCGATGCGAACCAGCGTCGCGCCGCAAAGGCGATCAACTTCGGCCTGATGTACGGAATGAGCGCGTTCGGCCTCGCACGCCAGCTTGGCGTGCCGCGCGGCGAAGCACAGGACTACATGGGGCGCTACTTCGCGCGCTATCCCGGCGTGCAGACCTTCATGGAGGAGACGCGCGAAAAGGCGCGTCGCGACGGTTACGTCGAAACATTGTTCGGCCGTCGCCTGCATCTGGACTACATCCAGTCGCGCAATGCGGCGCAGCGCGCCGGCGCCGAACGCGCCGCGATCAATGCGCCGATGCAGGGCACCGCAGCCGACATCATCAAGCGCGCGATGCTCGGCGTCGACGCGTGGCTGCTCGACAAGTCCGACTCGGCACGCATGCTGATGCAGGTGCACGATGAACTGGTGTTCGAGGTGCGCGCCGATGCCGTGGATGCGATCGTCGATGGCGTGCGCGAACGCATGGCCGCGGCCGCGACGCTCGATGTGCCGCTCGTCGTCGACATCGGCGTGGGCTCGAACTGGGACGAGGCGCACTGAGGCGTGGTCGTGCGACGCGCTGCTTGCGCATCGAGTTCCAACCGCTGGAGGGATGCGGCTAGTCGAACCCGTTGCGCAGGATCACATCGAGCGCCGAGCCGTATTCGAACGCGCCGATATCGCAGCGTGTTCCGGTAACGCGCGCCGCGCCGCGCTGGTCTGTCTGGATGTCCTCGCCGTCGCCATCGACGCACGAGCTGCCGCCGGATGGACTGTCGATCGCTTCGCTGCCCGCCAGCAGTGCGTGCGTCCAGGTCGGACCGCCGTGGTCGCCGAGCGGCCCGATGGTGGCGGGCGTCACCGATCCCCAGGGCCCGACGATCGTGCAGCCAGTCGCGTCCCCGAAGAGATTCCAGCCGAACGCCTGCACGGTGCCGGTGCCGGTGCTCGCGCAATCGTTGTAGATCGGCGCATCGAGGACGGTATTGGCGGCGAACAAGGTGTTGAGGATGTTGAACGACGCACCCGCGAAGTAGGCAAAGTAGATGCCGCCGCCGTCGCCGCCATTTTCATCGCGGTCGTGATCGGCATCGTTGTTGACGATCGAGGAGCTGAACAACGACGTCTGGTAGTTGCTGAAGATCGCGCCGCCATTCGTATCCGCCGCGTTCTGGCTCAGCGTGCTGCTGGTGACGCGAAGAACGCCAGCATTGAAGATGGCTCCGCCGGAGCCCGGGCTCGCGGCATTCGAGAAGAGCGCGCTCGCTTCGATGCGCGTATCGCCATACACATACATGCCGCCGCCGTATTGCGCACGATTCGAGCGCACGCTGCTGCGTTCGATCAGCAGCGCGCCGCCGCTTTCGATGCCGCCGCCTTCCGCCGCCACATTGCCTTCGATCGCGCTGTCGCTGATGGTGAGGTCGCCGCGACTGAAGATGCCGCCACCGAGTCCGTTCCCGACGCGCGTGCCATTGCGCAGCGTGAGGCCGGAAAGATGCACCGTGCGACCGGTCTCGATCTCAAGGACGCGATCGATGTGGTTGGCGTCGATGATCGAGTGCGTCGCGCCGGCGCCGATGATGGAGACGGACTGGCCCGCCACCGCGGGCGCGCCGAGATAGAGGTCGCCCGAGTCCTCGCCATTGGCTCCCTGCGGAGGGCGCGAAAGGAGAAAGGTGCCCGCCGGCAGCAACACCACGGCCACCCCGGTATTCGTCAGGTGGTTGGCTTGCATCAATGCGGCGCGCACTGAGCAGTTGTTGACGCTGGTGTGGCATGCGCCATCGCCGACGTTGTCGTCGATCAGGTCAGCCGTCGTGTTGACGGTGAAGAGGACATCGGCGAATGCGGCGTAGCCCGTCGACATCGCGTACAGGCCGAATGCCGCGCGCGACGCGACGTGCAGGAAGCGATGGTTGGTCACGAGCTGCTCCGTTGACTGCAGACAATGCGTTCATCGACGAGGTCGGCGTGGGCCACACACGGCGCAGCAATCCATCCGGACACCATCCGTCAGTGGCGTTTCCGCAGCCGATCGCGCCTTGCGATATCTACGGGAAAGG
>JBDSBK010000180.1:0-6372 GCA_039921645.1 Dokdonella sp. | reverse complement strand
CGCTGGTCTTCGTCGGCGGGCACGACTTCGAGCACGCGCTCGAACAAGCCCGGCGCGCATTCGTCGCGCAGATTGATCACGAGAAGTCGGTCGGGCGTCGTGGCGTCGGGCGGCACGATCAGCACCGCAGTGATCGCGTCGTCGTCGCCATCGCCGACAATCTGGTGCGGGATGAATGAATTTTCATCGAACTCCCACAGCTTCTCGTCGAGCGCCTCGGCTTGGTCGCGCGAGCGCGCAAGGATCAGCGTCGGTTGCTCGTTCGCAAATGCCTTCTTGGCGAGCTCGCACACCAGCAACAGCGGATCGTCGCGGAAGCGCGGCTTGTCGATGAGATAGAAGTCGGCGCGTGGCATCGGTTTCACTGTGCCACAGGCGTGCCGATGATCGCCTGCATCAACATCGCGCCGATCGCCGTGCCGACGATGCAGGCAAACACGAGGCCGAAGAAGCCGGCGATGGCAGGCAGGCGGCGAGCGGCAGGACGCGTCTTGTAGAGGTAATACGGCACGAACACCGCAGCGAGCAACACGATGCCCACATTGAGCCAGCTCGGCCGCCGTATATCGAGTTCGCGCGCGTCGAGTTGAAGCCAGCGAAACCCGATGAACAGCAGGGCCAGATTGCCGCCCAGCGTGAATGCGAGCCGCCCCGGACTTTCCGTGGGCGGAAAGCCGAGCGCAACATCGGCGATGCCGAGCAGCAGCGATACGCCAATCAACGCGATCAGCGTGGCTTGCTTGTGCCTATGCGTGTCGGATGGTATCGGCGAGTTCACGCGCAGCGGTCAATCAGGTACTGCGTCAGCAGCGGCACCGGGCGACCGGTGGCAAGGCCCTTGCGGCCTTCGTCCCATGCAGTGCCCGCGATGTCGAGGTGAGCCCAGCGACGGCCGTTGGTGAAGCGTGACAGGAAACAGCCGGCGGTGATCGCGCCCGCATATTTGCCGCCGATATTGGCGACGTCGGCGAAACCCGATTCGAGCTGGCCCTGGTAGTCGTCCCACAGCGGCAGGCGCCAGGCGCGGTCCTGGGTCAGGGTGCCCGCTGCAAGCAGTTGTTCGGCGAGTTCGTCGTCCTTCGTCATCAGGCCCGACGCATGCTTGCCGAGCGCGACGACGCACGCGCCCGTGAGGGTCGCCGCGTCGATGATGACCTCGGGATCGAACTTCTGCACGTAAGTCAGTGCGTCGCACAGGATCAGGCGACCTTCGGCATCGGTGTTGAGCACCTCGATCGTGATGCCGGACATGCTCGTGAGGATGTCGCTGGGGCGATAGGCGTTGCCATCCGGCATGTTCTCGACCGCGGGTACGACGCAAACGAGATTCATCGGCAACTTGAGCTCGACCGCCGCAAGAAACGCACCGAGCACGCCGGCAGCGCCGCACATGTCGAACTTCATTTCTTCCATGCCCGGGCCGGGCTTGATCGAAATGCCGCCGGTATCGAAGGTAATGCCCTTGCCGACCAGCGCGTACGGACGTGTCTTGTCGTCCTTGCCCTGCCAGCGCAGCACGATCAATTTGGGGGCATGGGCTGCGCCCTGCGCAACGCCGAGCAAGGAGCCCATGCCGAGCTTGCGCATGTCTTCAGTTTCGAGCACTTCGAGGGTGACGCCCGCATGCGCATCGGCGATGACTTTTGCCTGTGCGGCAATCCAGGCCGGGTTGCAGATGTTCGGCGGCAGGTTGCCCAGTTCGCGTGCGAAGCGCACGCCATTGGCGATCGCGGCGGCCTCTGCCAGGGCACGCGGATTCGCATCGCTGGCGCTGAACGCGATGCTTTCCAGCTGCGGCGCCTTCGGACCCTCTTTCGGCTTGAACGTCGCAGTGTAGCGATAGGCCTGGTGATCGGCGGCAAGCGCGGCGGTACGCAATTTCCAGGAGAGATCGCGGCCAGGCACGTCGATGTCGGTCAGGGTCGAGACCGCCGCCGTGATTGGCAGGCCCTTCAGCGCTCGCGCGGCATCGCCGGCGGCACGGTTGAAAGCCGCGGCGTCGAACTTCTTCGGCTCGCCGAGGCCGACCACCAGTACACGCGGCGCGGCGATACCGGCGAGGCCGAACAGCATCGTGGTCGTGCCGGCCTTGCCCGTCGCGTCGCCGCTTTCGACCAGACGCTTGATCGCACCGGCTGATTTTTCATCGACGCGTGTCGCCGCAGCAGTCAGGCTGCGGTCTTCGTAGAGACCGACGACGAGACAGGGCGTGGCCGCGCTTTCCGGCGCATCGGTGGTGGTGGCGAACTTGAGAGTCATGGGTGCTACCGACAGGTTTTTGAAAGGTTAACGTTGCGGAGGCGGTTACACTTCGCCTCCTTACGTTGCGGCGCAGCCGGAACGAAGAGCATTCGATTCGCCTGCACGTCGGCGGGGCGAGTCGTCCTGCGACGCCATCGACAACCGCATGAAGCCATCCATTCTAAGGCAAAGCCCTGCTCCCCGGCGCGTACTCGATGCCCTGCGCCCGCGCATCATCGACCGCTATCTGCTGCGTGAGGTGACCACCAGCTTCATTGCCGCGACCGTGATCCTGCTGCTGGTCATGGTCGGTGGTGCGGTCGCCGACCTGTTGTCGAAGATCGCGCGCGGCCGTATTCCGGCCGACCTGCTGTTCACCCTGATCGGGCTGCGCATGGTCGATGCGCTGACGATCCTGATGCCGCTGGCGGTCCTTCTGGGAGTGCTGCTTGCGTATGGGAGGCTCTGGCGCGACAGCGAGATGGCCGTGCTGCAGTCGTCCGGTCTCGATCTCGCAGGGTTGCTGCGTCCGCTCGGCCTGTTCGTGCTGCCGACAATGGGCTTGCTCGGGGCCGTGTCGTTCTGGCTCGCACCGGCGTCGGACCGCCTTTCCCAGCGCCTGATGCAGGAGGCCAGCCGTTCACTGATTGTCGCGGGCCTGGAGCCCGGCAAGTTCGTCGACCTGCCCGGGCGCGATGGCCAGATCTATGTCGGCGAAATGTCGGCCGACGGCACCCAGTTCAAGCGCATGTTCATCGAGAGCGAACGCGCGGACAAGGAAGCGGGCAAGACGCGCATCGACGTGATCACCGCAACGCACGGTTTCCTTTATCACGACGCCGATGGCGAGGGACGCTACATCGCGTTGCAGGACGGCTTTCGCGTCGAGGGCAAGCTCGGCGAGGACGACTACCGCCTGATGCGCTTTGCGCGCAACGACATCAAGCTGCCGGACAGCGCCAGCGACGACAACGCGATCACGCTCAAGCGATCGTCGCCGACCAGCGTCCTGCTCGCCGCGCCGGACGATCCGGTCATGCGCGCCGAACTGCACTGGCGCCTCGCGGCACCGCTGTCGGTGCTGGTGCTGACCCTGCTGGCACTGCCGCTGTCGAAGTCGAGTCCACGCGAGCCACGCTACGCGCGTTTGCTGGTGGCGTTGCTCGTATGGCTGATTTACTACAACGGCCTGCTGTTCGGGCGTTCGTGGATCAGCCAGGGCAAGCTCGCTTCCGGGTTCGGTCTGTGGTGGGTCTATGTGCCGGCGATCGCGATTGCGCTGTGGTTGATCTGGAACGGTCAGCGCTTGAAGCGTCCGCGTACGGCGACGAGGAAAGGATGATGCGCTGGGTGATGCTCAAGCAGGTCGATCGCCTCGTCGCCATGGCCGTGCTGACGTCCGTCGCGATGGCCTGGGTCACGATCGTCGGGCTCGATGCATTTCGCATTTTCATCTCCGAATTGAACGACGTCGGGCAGGGCCAATACACCCTGACCAAGGCGGCGACGTATGTGCTGTTGACGCTGCCGCGGCGTTTCTACGAGATGTTCGGGTATGCGGCGCTGATCGGTGGCCTGCTGGGTCTCGGTGGACTCGCCAACAGCGGCGAGCTGACCGCCTTGCGCGCGGCCGGGCTGTCCAAGTTGCGCATCTGCGCGTCGGTCGCACTCGGGCTTGGTCTGCTGACGCTCGCCGTCGCTTTGCTCGGCGAAACCGTGGGCCCCTATGGCGAACGCAAGGCGCAGGCGTTGCAGCTCGCGGCGAAATCCAGGGACGTCGCGCTCGCGCGCGGTGGCGCATTGTGGGCGCGCGATGGCGAAACCGTGATCAGCGCGCGCAGCGGTCACACGCATGCAGCCAAGGGTGAGGTCGAGCTCGAGGGCATGCGCGTGTTCGAATTCGATCCCGAAGGTCGACTGCTGTCGCTGTCGATCGCCGACAGCGCGGTGCATACCCAGGGCGACTGGAGCCTGCGCAAGGTGCGCCGCACCGAGTTCGGTGTCGACAGCGCCGTGAGCACGGAAAAACCCGAACTCAGCTGGAAATCGGGGCTCGACCCACGCCTGCTCGCGCTCAGCATCGTGCAGCCGCAGTACATGACCTTGCGCGATCTGGCGCGCAACATCTTCTATCTCGATCGCAACCATCAGGAGGCATCGACGTTCCGCAGTGCCTGGTGGACGCGCGTTTTCTATCCGTTCAACGTGCTGATCCTGGCGTTCTGCGCAGTACCCTTCGCGTTTGGTGCATTGCGCAGCGGCGGTTTGTCCAAGCGCCTGTTCCTCGGCATCGTGCTCGCACTCGGGTTCTATTTCCTGCAGCGCGCGATCGTGAGCATCGGTGCGGTGTACGGATTCCATCCTGCGGTCGCGAACATGATGCCGCCCCTGATCCTGATCGCTGCCGCATTCGTGTATTTCCGCCGACACGCCTGATGGCGCGCCAACCGTGCCGGGTCGCCAAGCCGTTATAGTCTGCCGACATCGATCGCGGCTCGACTAGTGGGCTGAAACGCTGATTTCGGAAGCGGCCCGCTCGGTCGCGCGGTGCTGGACTTGTCGTTACGGCGGGCTGTCCTGCGCCCCGGCCTTGCGGCTCGGCTACGCTGTTCGCGCATGCTCCAGGCGCGCGCAGTCATTCGATTCATGGCCACCGCAATGGGCCTCGCTCCGGGCCGGCGTCCAGCACCACGATCCGCTTCGCGATCCATTTTCCCAATGAACGTTGCAGTCCATCAGGAACCGAATGCGCAGTCCCAACATCCGTTATTTCCCCGCTGTCGACCATCTGCGCGCGTACGCCGCGTTGCTGATCGTGTTCTATCACGGGCTGCATCTGTTCTCGTATTACGCGCGTTTCCATGCGGATTTCGGCATCGAGCACTGGCTGCAACCGGACAACGTGTTGGCTGCCGCGCTCGCCGAGGGGCATACCGCCGTTGCGCTGTTCATGGTGCTCAGCGGCTTCATCCTCACTTACGGTTCGCTCGACACCGACGTCGACTACCGCGGGTTCATCCGCAACCGCCTGCTGCGCACGTATCCGTTGTTCCTGCTGATGGTGTTCGCCGGCATTGCGGCCGCGCCCGGCGACTTCCGCTGGTTGTCGTTCGTGCAGACCGTATGCGGTTTCGCGAACCTGCCTGGCGCCCTCGTCGCGCCGCCGTTCACGAGCATGCTGTGGACGATCGCCGTCGACTGGCAGTTCTATGTGTTGTTCCCGCTGCTGCTGCTCGTGTTGAAGCGGGGCTGGACGCGCAACCTGCTCGGCCTCGTTTGCGTGTTGCTGCTGTTTCGCGTCCTGGCCGTGCTTGCAGGCGGCAATCCGCGCGAACTTGCGTACATGACCATCCTCGGTCGACTCGACCAATTCTTGATCGGCATGTATGCGGCCGCGTTTTTCCAGTGTTATCCGCTATCGCGCCGCAGGGGTGCGCTGCTCGCGGGCACGTCGTTGGCGTTCGTGTTGCTGGCCTTGGCCCTGTTCAACGCGAATGGCGGCTGGCCCGTGGTCGCATCGTGGAAAGTTTTCTGGCCGACGCTCGAGGGCTTGCTCTGGGCCGCGTTCGTGGTCGGCTACATCGATTGCGCCAACGATGCGCGCGGGCCGTGGTCGCGGCTGCTCGCGAAGGTCGGCGAGATTTCCTATTCGATCTACCTGATTCATTTCCTGATCATCACGACGATGCTCAAGTTCGCGTTGCCGATGGCGTTCACGGGTCGTGTCGTTGTCGACGCGCTGCTGAATACATTGTTGCTCGCATTGCCGGCGACCCTGCTCATCGCCTGCCTCACTTACCGGTTCGTCGAGCGGCCGTTCCTGCGCCTGCGCGGCGGCTATCATCGCGCTGTGGTTGCACCGAGTCCGTGAATCCCGGATGGCCATGTACGACGGATTGCGCGGCGCACGATTGATGGGATATTTCGGCCTTTCACGGACACGCACGAAACCTATGGATCGCCGCGAGTCTTGGTGGGAATCACGCAGCGCACGTCATGTGGCCCTCGCGCTGCTGGTCGTCCTGCTGCTGGCGCGCGTGCCGTACGCAGGGACGCACATGGGTCTTTCGCGAGACCTGTTCGTCGCTTGGCGCATCGTGCACGGCGAGGCGTTTCCGATGCAGGGGCCAG